>JANMCB010000488.1:0-2301 GCA_031360805.1 Rhodoferax sp. | reverse complement strand
ACTGGCGACGGCATTCCTGGGCAAACCCCGGGCGGCGCGTGTCCGGCACCCAAATTTGCACCGGGCGCAAGCCGGATTCTCGCAATGCGGTGCGGTGCTTTTGCACCCGCTCTGATGTGGCAGTGGCCATTTTCAGCTCCTGATGTTCAACGTTACATGCAACATGTTATCTCATCAGAATGTTACATGCAACACATTCCTGCCGGGGTCAGTGGTAGTCTTCTTCACGTTGGTGGCGAATGGCGCCCATGATGATGGTGTGGCAAATGCTATGCAAAGCCAGCGCCTGCTTGTCAAGTTTGGCGGCAATCCGATTCTGTTCAGCGATGGGTCGGAACGCGAGTCCCGACCACTATTTTTCTCAAGTCGAAACAGCTTGAACGCTACTTCCAACTTGGGTGACTCACCTCCGTTGCGCAATTTCTACCGAGGGCTCTCAAAAAACACGTAGTTCGAAGCGTAGTCGCTGATCTCAAAGTAGACCTTTTTCTCGCCCGGGTCGGCAATCATGTTCAGGTTTTCGTCCAGCACGCCATAGCCAAACCGGTAAGGGCGCGGCTTGTTGTCGTCGGTTCCCATGGCGGTCGAGAGCTTGTCGATCTTCAGGAAGCGGCGCACGACTTTGTCACCCGCGTAAATTTCAAGCACGCCGTTGGTTCCGGTCCAGTTCTGGATGTCGCGGCTGATCTTGTTCTGCTGCTCCTGGGTGCAGCTTGTGAGCAGAAGAATGGCTGTTGCTGCGGCCACCATGGCACGAATTGCTGTTGATTGCATTATTTTTTAAATGGTTGGGAATGCTGGGATTGGACCTGGGAATTCAGGCGGGAGTTCGCTGGCGCAGCGCTTCGTAAAGGCACACGCCGCTGGCGACAGACACGTTCAAACTCTCGACAGCACCCTGCATCGGTATGCTGATGAGTTCATCGCAGGTCTTGGCCGTGAGTTGGCGGATGCCATCGCCTTCAGCACCTAACACCAGCGCGACTGGGCCCGTCAAGTCCGTCTGGTAAAGCGTTTTGGCCGCCTGGTCGCTGGTGCCAACGATCCAGATGTTGCGTTCCTTGAGTTCGTTCAAGGTGCGGGCCAGGTTGGTCACCATGAAGTACGGCACGGTTTCGGCTGCACCACTGGCGACCTTGGCCACTGTGGCGTTGATCCCCGCCGCATGGTCTTTCGGCGCGATCACTGCGTGTACACCCGCGCCATCGGCCACGCGCAGGCAGGCCCCCAGATTGTGCGGGTCGGTAATGCCGTCCAGCACCAGAATCAGTGGGTTGACGCGCTGATCACCGGGCAATTCAGCGTTGGTGGCGTCCAGGTTCTCAAGCAGCTCATCCAGCGATGTGACGAGTTTGATCTCTTTCACGCGCGCCACCACGCCCTGGTGGCCGTGGCCGCCGCACAGCTTGGAAAGCCGCAGTCCGTCGGACTCGACCATTTTGCAGCCAACCTCGATGGCGCGGTCAAAAAACGAGCGCATGCGGGCGTCACGGCGAGACACGTCGAAGTGGATTTCGATGACGGATTGCGGTGCGGTTTTCAGCCGCACGCCTACGGCGTGGAAACCGAACAGAACTTTGGTGGATGACATGCCGCGATTATCGGGGCACTACCTAAGGAGATGCAGAGGCCAAAAGTCAAAACTCCCCCGAATTTACTATACTATATATAGCAAACTTTTTATTAAACACGAGGGCTAGAGGTTGTTTTGGTTGATTTTTTTGCGAATTTGCATGGTTTGAACGTAAATAATTAACTTACAGGTTAGTTTTTACGTAGTTTACGGGTGCTTGGCCTATCAAACCACCCGGCCCGCCTCAATCGTGATGCGACGCTGGCAACGGTCGGCGATGGCACGGTCGTGCGTGACCAGCACCAGCGTCGTGCCCAACTCCTGGTTCAAGTCGAACATGAGCTTCATGATGGTTTCGCCGGTGGCGAAATCCAGACTTCCGGTGGGCTCGTCTGCCAGCAGCACGGCAGGTTGCACCACGAAAGCGCGTGCCAGCGCGACGCGTTGCTGCTCTCCGCCGCTCAAGACTTTGGGGTAATGGCCCAGGCGCTGCGACAGGCCCACACGGGTGAGCATTTCGCTGGCCATTTTTCGGGCGTCTTTCATGTCGGCCAGCTCAAGCGGCAACATCACGTTTTCAAGCGCGGTGAGGTTGCCCATAAGCTGGAAACTCTGGAATACGAAACCGACTTTTTGGGCACGCAGCGCGGCGCGCTGGTCCTCGTCGATCACAAACAGGTCCTGTCCGGCCAGCGTCACGCTGCCGCGGGTAGGCGTGTCGAGCCCGG
>JANMCB010000482.1:0-3588 GCA_031360805.1 Rhodoferax sp. | reverse complement strand
CGCGCGCGGTAACCGCGAAAACTACCCCCATCTTGACGCGTGGGTCAAACGTTTTCAGGCGCGCCCCGCCTACGCCAGGGCCATCGAACGTGGCGGACCCTACGCCTATGGCGGCGCAGCGTCCAAGAAATAACCCAACCGCGCAATGTGACTTTGTTTGCTTTGGCCCCGGTGGAGCCAAATTTCACGCTGCTTCAAATAGCTTGGTGTGAGCAGCAAAGCGGAATTGGTTAGTTTGATGACGCACAAAAGGCAGCCGTAGCTGCCTTTTCTCCTGGTTCAGGCAGCCGTAGCTGCCTTTTCTCCTAGTTCAGGCAGCCGTAGCCCCCGAACCAAAAACTACCAGGTTCAGCTCTTCTTGACGATTTTGGCTTTACTAGCCATCCGCGCTTTTGGCTGACCGACCACCTCAAGCTTGGCATCAATCACGCCAGAACGGACCATGCGAATTTTGCTGGCAGCGGCTGCGGACAGGTCACCCACGCGATCTGGTGCGGTTGGGCCACGGTCGTTGACGCGGACCACAACACTCTTGCTGTTTTTAACGTTTGTGACTTTGACCATGGTGCCAAAAGGCAATGACTTATGGGCCATCGTCATTGCGCCCGCGTTAAAGCGCTCTCCACTCGCAGTTTTGCGGCCATTGAACTTTTGACCGTAATAGGCCAGCTTGCCTTCCATTGCGTCTGTAGTTGCAGCCTTTTCGGGGGCAGCAGCGGGCGTTGGCTTTTCGCTAGGTGTCGCTGGCGCAGGACTTGCGGCTGCTGCAGGAGCACTGGCTGCGGGCGCTGTTTGGGCCTGGGCAGAATACGAAAACGCTAGAGCGACGGATGCCGCTGCGGCAGCCAAAAAATGAAAGGCCATAAAAGACTCCTGGGTGTAATGGAAAACGGACACAGGGCGGATTGCCACCTTGCGGGCGGTACTTTACACCACCGATTAGACTTGCGGACTGGGAACTCGACATTTCGCATCAACCGGTTTTCCTGCCCCGCTTTAGAAACACCATGGCTCCCTCAAAACTCACCATAGATATCGTGTCCGATGTTGTCTGCCCCTGGTGTTATATCGGGAAACGTAAACTGGAGGCTGCGTTGGCATTGCCACAGGCGTCAGACTTGCCCAAGGTCGAAATTCGTTGGCACCCATTTCAGTTAAACCCTGATCTACCTGAGGTTGGTGTGCCCCGCAAACAATACCTGGAGCAGAAATTTGGTGGCCCTGCGCGCGCGGCTGAAATTTATGAACGTGTCGGCGCAGCCGGCAAAGCGGTGGGCTTGAACCTGAATTTCGATGGAATCAAACAGCAGGCAAACACTTTACTGGCCCATGCATTGATCGCCTTCGCCCAGCAATGCGCCAAAAACGATGCTGCGAACAGCATCGGCAATGATGTCAAAGAGCGAATCATGAAGGCCTATTTTGTCGATGGGCTGTTCATTGGCGATGTCGACGTACTGGTGGACATTGCGATCGCTGCCGGACTTGACGGCATAGCCGCCCGCGCCTATTTGGATGATCCTCTTGCGCGCCAGACGGTGGCTCAGGCCGACGCGCAGGCTCGCCAGATGGGCGTAAGTGGCGTGCCGTTTTTCATCTTCAATCAGAAAGTAGCGGTTTCTGGCGCACAGGAGCCGGCTGCGCTGTTGGCCGCCATGCAGCAGGCAATTCAGGAAGCAACGGCAAGCTGAATGGGTAGGCCGTCCCGGGGCTTTGCGATGGGTGCGTAGGCATAGTTGGGCACGTAGGCTTCGGGCACGCTCCATTGCCAGCTTCGTAACAGTGGCAGCAGCACAGCCTTGACCTGCATTTCTGCGAAGTGCAGACCAAGGCACATGTGCGCGCCGCCGCCAAAAGGTGCCCATGCATAGGGGTGCAATCGGTGTTCCGCCCGCTCGCTTGAAAACCGTTCCGGGTCAAATTTTTCAGGCTGGCTCCACCACTCAGCCGAGCGGTGTACCTGAATTGGAAACACCGCAACCGGGGTGCCAGCCGGAATCACTTTGCCGTGGATTTCAACGTCTACCAATGCGCGCCGGGCGATGGTAGGCAAGGGCTGGTAGAGCCGAAGTGCCTCTTTGAAAACCAGTTCGATGTCGGTCATCCGGGCCAAATCGTCCAGTGTGGGCGTGCTACGCCCACTGCGCGCCATCCAATCTGCCGTGTTGCGGGCTTCGCGGCGCAGGCGATCCTGCCACTGTGGGTGCTTGGCAAGTGCATACACCATTGTGGTGATGGCGCTGGTGGTGGTGTCGTGGGCGGCCATCATGATGAAAATCAGGTGGTCGACAATTTCTTCGTCACTGTATTGCTTGTCGGCCTCATCCCGCGCATGGCACAGCTGCGTGAACAGGTCATTGGCATCGCTGGCGCGGCGCTGTGCAATGCGCTCGCGTATGAAGTCAGCCAGACGCGCCCGCGCCTGGACCCCGCGCGCGTAGGTGCGCCCGACAACGGGCAGGCGCACAATCGCCACAGAAGCCGCTACGAGATCGGTGAAATCTGCGCTGATCTGGTCAATCTCCGCGTCAAGCTGTGTTCCCAAAAAAACGTCGGCGGCAATGGCCAGGGTGAGGCGCTTGATGGCCGGGTAAAACTTCAGGTTGCTCTGCGCGCCTTCCTTGCCCCACTGTGCAATGGCAGCTTCAATGCGCGGGTTCATGGCCTCCAGATACCGCGCAAGTGCCTCCTTGCGAAACGCGGGCAACATCAGCCTGCGGTGCCAGCGATGGTCTTCGGCGTCACGCAGCATCAGGCCGCGGGGAAACAATTCAGCCAGCACGCGCTCCCAGCCCTGCTTGGCAGAGAATCGGCCGGCCCGGTCAAAAAGCACCGCTTCATTGGCCTGTGCAGACATTAAATAGACCGTTTGCCTGAACATCCACCAGCCGCGCGACACTGGGCCACACTTGGCGTGAACGCGTTGGGCGAAAGCCAGGGTGTTGGAAAGAAAGCGCGCCTCGCTCACCATGGGCAAATCGCCCGTGGCCGGGATGTGGTCCAAAGAGGGTCGCTTGCGCGCGCCGACAGGCTTCAAGTTGTGTGTTGTCACTTCAGGCCGATCAAGTTTTCATTGAAGGAAGGTTAAGGCAGCGTGATGGAGGGCGGCGCCAGGCCAGAAACCCTTGTTGATTATGCGGCCTGCCGGATCGGCAGCAACGCAGTAGACTGGCACCCCAATTCCAACTTTTTCGCGGGAATAGCTTATGGCTTCTCTACTGACAGGTTTCGTTCGTGCAACGGCGCTTGGAATAGGCCTTCACTTATGGCTGGCTGCGTGCTCCAAAGCGCCTGATGCGCCGGCTCCTCAGGTGGCATCAAAGCCAGTCGCGGCCACGGCCTCCGTTATTGCCAAAGTGCCTGCGACCATCAATTGGATCAAACCCGATGGTGCGAGTATGGAAGCCATTTTCACCAAGGCGAAAGCTGACAACAAACCTGTACTGCTGTACTGGGGTGCCGTATGGTGCCCGCCGTGCAACCAGATCAAGGCAACGGTTTTCAACCGGCCCGACTTTATTGAGCGCAGCAGGGCGTTTGTACCGGTTTACCTGGATGGCGACACGCCGGGTGCGCAAAAACTGGGCG
>JANMCB010000429.1:0-4648 GCA_031360805.1 Rhodoferax sp. | reverse complement strand
AGGCGGTTTCGAAAGCCGATCAGGAAAAAGATGTGCAAAAACAGCCAGAACAGCCAGGCCGCGAAACCGGTGAACCGCAACATGCCCCACAGAGGCACCTGCAGCGCGGCAATTGCAGCCTTGCGCCCAATGGTGGCTACATCCCCATAGTTGACGTAGTGAAACGCCACAGCGGGCTCGCCTTTGAGCCGCAACAGGATGTTTTGCGCAGCGCGCCGACCCATCTGCTTTGCGCCTTGCGACACACCGGGGACAGCAGTGGGCGCTGCACCTGCCACATGGCTTTGGGCCGCTGCCAGATCGCCCACCACGCTGATCTCCGGGTGGCCGGACAGGCTCAAGTCGGGCAGCACTTTGACGCGGCCAGCGCGGTCATGCTCAGCCCCAGCAGCCTGTGCCACCAGCTTGCCCAAGGGGACAGCCGCGACCCCGGCCGCCCACACCACATTGCCCGAAGGAATGAAGCGTGTGGTGCCACCCTGAGTGACTTCAACACCCTGCGCATCAATCGCAGTCACCTTGGCGTCCAGCATCACCTCAACCCCGAGCCGGTCGAGTTGCAACCGGGCGCTGCTGCTTAAACTCTCCGGAAAATTCGCCAGCACCCTGGCGCCGCCTTCGATTAGCAGAACTCGTGCCCGGCGCGGCTCGAATCGCCGAAACTCACCTTGCAGCGTGTGACGGGCCAGCTCGATCATGGTGCCGGCCAGTTCTACGCCGGTGGGGCCAGCACCGATCACCACGGTGGTCAGAAGCGCCTGGCGCTCGTCGGCGTTGGCATCTGGCGCCAGGCATTCAGCGCGTTCGTAGGCCAGCAGCATCCGGTGGCGAATCAAAAAGGCGTCGTCCAGCGTTTTGAGGCCAGGCGCGTGGGCGGCCCAATCGTCATGGCCAAAATAGCTGTGGGTGGCACCTGCTGCAACGATCAGGTGGTCATACCCCAGCGCCTGCCCATCCTGCAGAAAAATCACTTTGCGCGCGGCGTCCAGGCCGGTCACGGTAGCCATGAGCACAGTCACGTTGGCCTGTCGGCGAAACAGATGGCGTATGGGTTCGGCCACTGCAGGCGCCGTGAGCCCAGCCGTTGCCACCTGGTACAGCAGGGGTTGAAACAGGTGATGGTTCTGCCGGTCGACCAGTGTGATGTCCACTTCGGCATGGCGCAGCGCCTTGGTGGCCTCCAGCCCGCCAAAGCCGCAGCCGACGATGACCACACGCGGGCGCGCCGCGGACTTCGCCGCCGTCATGCCAGAAGCTTGCTGATGACCTGCCAATGCCGGGCGTCGACGGGCGTGATCGACAGCCGGTTGCCCTTCTTCAGCACCAGCAACTCGGTGAGCTCAGGGTGCAAGCGCAGCTCGGGCAGATTCAGCAAGCGTGTTTTGCGCACGGCTTGCACATCGACCAGCATCCAGCGCGGCTCCTCGGGCTTGGCGGTCGGATCAAAGTAAGGCGATTTGCCGTCAAACTGTGTCAGGTCCGGCTTGGGCTTCGATGCCACGCGGGCCAAACCCGCAATGCCAGGCTCGGCGCAACTGGAGTGGTAAAACAGCACGCCATCGCCCACGCACATGCTGTCGCGCATGAAGTTTCGGGCCTGGTAATTGCGCACACCAATCCACGGCACGGTGTGTTTTGGCGCGGCAAGGGCGTCGTCAATCGAGCATTCACCCGGCTCTGATTTCATCAACCAGTAATTTGCCATGGCGGGTGCAGTCAGGCAGCCAGCAGCTGGCGCAGCACGAACGGCAGGATACCGCCGCTCTGGTAGTAGTCCACCTCGATCGGGGTGTCAATGCGCAGCGTCACGGTGGCCTGCTCTGTCGTTCCGTCAGCGCGGGTGATCTTCAGCAACGCATCGCTCTGCGGGGTCAGCGCGGCGTGAGGGATGATGTCGACAAGCTCATCGCCCGTCAGCCCCAGCCGCTGCCACGTGTCTGTTCCCTTGAACTGCAGCGGCAACACGCCCATGCCCACCAGATTGCTGCGGTGAATCCGCTCAAAGCTTTTGGCGACCACGGCTTTGACGCCCAGCAGCGCGGTGCCTTTGGCGGCCCAGTCGCGGCTGGAGCCGGTGCCATATTCTTCGCCTGCAAAAACAACGGTAGGAACGCCATCCGAGATGTACTGCATGGCTGCGTCGTAAATGGCCATTTTGTTGCCTTGGTCCGGGCCATCGTGCTGGTACAGCGTGAAGCCGCCCTCCTCGCGCGAACCTTGTGCATCGGCCGGCAACATCAGGTTCTTGATGCGCACATTGGCAAAAGTGCCGCGCATCATCACGTCATGGTTGCCGCGGCGCGCGCCGTAAGAGTTGAAGTCGGCCTTCTGCACACCATGGGCCAGCAGCCATTGACCAGCGGGCGAAGATTCCTTGATGGAACCGGCAGGAGAAATATGGTCGGTGGTGATGGAATCTCCAAACAGCGCCATCACCCGCGCGCGATTGACCCGTACATCGCGCTGACCCTGGCGGGCCGACGCCGCGTCGCCCATCGCGAAGTCGTCAAAGAATGGGGGCTCGGCAATGTACGTGCTGGTGGGCCAGTTGTAGGCCTGGCCGCTCATGCCCTTTATGTTGTCCCACAACTTGCCAGGCTCGGTTTTGACCTTGGCATAGTTGTCGCGAAAAGCTTTGCCGTTCATGGCGAATTTCAGCAGCTTGTAGATTTCGTCACTGGTGGGCCAGATGTCACCCAAAAAGACGTCCCTCGTCTTTCCGTCTTTGCCCTTGCCACGGCCCACAGGTTCGGTCATCAGGTCGCGGTTGACGGTGCCTGCAATCGCATAAGCGACGACCAGCGGCGGGCTGGCCAAAAAATTCGCCTTCAAGTTGGGGTGAATCCGGGCTTCAAAATTGCGGTTGCCTGAAAGCACCGCCGCACAGACCAGGTCGTTCTTGGTGATGACATCGTTCAACTCGAGCGTGAGGTCGCCCGCATTGCCGATGCAGGTGGTACAGCCGTAGCCCGCCAGGGCAAAGCCGAGCTTCTCAAGGTAGGGCAACAGCCCGGCGCGGGTCAAATATTCGGTGACGATGCGCGAACCCGGTGCCAGCGACGTCTTGATGTGCGGCTTGACCTTCAGGCCCGCTTCAACGGCTTTTTTGGCGAGCAGGCCGGCTGCCAGCAGCACACTCGGGTTGGACGTATTGGTGCAACTGGTGATGGCCGCAATCAGCACGTCGCCATTGCCGACGGTCACGTCCGAGCCCGTACGCCCCGGCACGATGGTGCTGGTGTGCGCGGCTGCCAGCGTGGGTTTGCTGCCTTCCATTTCAACCAGTTGGCGCGGTGCCCCCAGCGGCGTCGGCAGTGCCTTGGGGACCTTGGCATCAGTCAAGTCAGCATCGGAGCGGGCCAGGTGCCGTGTGTGAAAAACCGCAGCCTGCTGGTTGAAGCCGTTTTCGGAATTGGGTTTGGAGAACAGGGATTCAAACTGTGCGGCCACCTTGCCCAGCTCAATTCGGTCCTGCGGACGCTTGGGGCCAGCCAGACTGGGTGTGACGGTGCCCAAATCAAGCTTGACCACCTGCGAATAGTCAATCGCACCCGCTCCCGGAATTCCAAACAGGCCCTGCGCCCTGAAGTAAGCTTCAAACGCCTCAATCTCCGCCTGGGTGCGCCCGGTGCCGGTAAAGTAGTCGATTGTTTTTTCATCGATCGGAAAGAAACCCATGGTCGCGCCGTATTCAGGCGCCATGTTGGCTACGGTGGCGCGGTCCGGCAGGCTCAAGGTCCGGGTGCCTTCGCCGTAAAACTCGACAAATTTCCCGACCACTTTGTGCTTGCGCAGAATTTCGGTCACGGTCAGCACCAGATCGGTCGCCGTCACGCCCTCGCGCAGGCGCCCCGACATTTCCATGCCCACCACGTCAGGTGTTAAAAAGTACACAGGCTGGCCCAGCATGGCCGCTTCTGCCTCGATGCCGCCACAACCCCAGGCCACCACACCGATGCCGTTGATCATGGTGGTGTGGCTGTCTGTGCCGACCAGTGTGTCGGGGTAATAAACTCCGTCGGTATTGCAGTGCACGCCGCGCGCCAGGTATTCCAGATTGACCTGATGCACGATGCCGAAACCTGGCGGCACCACGCGAAACGTATCAAACGCCTGCATGCCCCATTTCATGAACTCATAGCGTTCGCGGTTGCGCTGAAACTCAAGCTTCATGTTCAGGTCCAGCGAGTCCTTCTTGCCATAGTGATCCACCATCACTGAATGGTCCACCACCAGGTCTACCGGCACTAGCGGCTCGATGCGCTTGGGGTCCAGCCCAAGCTTGACGGCCACGCTGCGCATCGCAGCCAGGTCCGCCAGCAGCGGCACACCGGTGAAGTCCTGAAGCACCACGCGCGACACCACAAACGGTATCTCATGGGTGCGCGGCGCATTGGGCTGCCAGTTGGCAACCTGGGCCACGTGGTCGGCTGTGACGCGCTTGCCATCGCAGTTGCGCAATACCGACTCCAGCACGATGCGCATCGACACGGGCAGGCGCTTGATGTTGGGGAACTGCTCTGCAAGTGCCGGCAGCGAAAAAAGCTTGCCCGACTTTCCCGAAGCGGTTTTAAAGGTTTTGAGTGTGGCTGCAAAGGCCGGATTTGACAGTTGGACCATGGCGATCTCCGGTTGGGTCAGGTAGGAA
>JANMCB010000477.1:0-7948 GCA_031360805.1 Rhodoferax sp. | reverse complement strand
CAAGTGGATCGTTCCCGCCCTTGATCCGGTAAATGTGCAGTTCCACTTCAAGCCCGCACCGCATGGCAAAGCCTTGCCGTTCAAGTTGCGTCAAGGCGCTTTGCAGGATGCGACGTGTG
This sequence comes from Rhodoferax sp., assembly GCA_031360805.1. Lineage (GTDB taxonomy): Bacteria > Pseudomonadota > Gammaproteobacteria > Burkholderiales > Burkholderiaceae_C > JANYCG01. Next base: position 7,829 of record JANMCB010000477.1, on the reverse strand, counting down.
TCCAGCAGCACGGGGGTGCCGTCCTGAAACCAGGGTTGGCATTGCAGCCAGCCGGTCTTGGCCGCCCAGGGCAACAGCTTGAAGCTCGCAGGGTCAGCCAGCAGAAGCAGGTTGCTGGCGGCTTCAAACCCGGGCAGGGTGTCCACGCCCCCCGCTTCGAACACCTGCCAGGCGGTTCGATCAGAGGAATCTTTAAGCATCAGCGTGCTGACCATTCCGACGCCGTTGCTCATGGCTTTGGCGGCGGCTCGGGCCATCAAGGTTTTGCCGCGCAGCATGCCATGCAGGTCGCACCAGGAAAAGCGCACCCGCTCGATTCCGCTGGATTCAATCAGGGCCGCGGTTTGCGCCAGCGCTGCTTGCCGCGCGGCGTCATGAATGGCGCAGCGCTCTGCAAAGTTCATTCGTCGGCCTGTTCCTGGGCCGAAACCGCCCAGGGTGCCGCCCTGCGTTTGGCCGCTGCGGTGTCGCGCCAGAAAGCATCCCACGTGGCCGCCGGTGCAATCCCGTCGACGGTGTCAGGGCCCGTCATGGCAGCGGCCAAGGCCGCATCTGCCATTCCGGGCGCCGTGCCGCCAGCCTGTACCGCCTCGATGGCCTTGATCAGCATGCGCCGGTTGGCGATGATGGCCTTGTCGGAGGTCGCCAGGTGTTCTCGGGTGCGGTCGGCAATGGCGCCCATGCTTTCGCACGCCCACTGGTCGTGCACGTTGATGTCGTCCTCACCCATGCCCAAGAAGGTGTCGGTCTGTTGCTCGGTGGCGTTGAAGCCCCACTGGTTGTGGCGCCCTGAAACGGGCAGAAAGTCGGGCGCCGGGTTGGCGCGCAGGCGCTGGCGGCGCATCGCGTTTTTGTCGATGGGACCTGCAAAGCTGGTGAAGATCGAAAACCAGTAGGTGTGCGTGTCGTCCACCGGCAAGTGCATCTGGGTGATGGTCATGGTTTCAGACAGCGGGATGACAAAAGTGTGCGGGAAAATCGCCTGGGTCACACGCACGTGCGTGAGCTCGTCCGTCATCTCTCGCAAGGCAGTCAGCTGCATTCCGGCGGCGGTGGGCTCAAGGCTGATCTCGGGCTGGTTGAACTCGCGCATGATGCGCGTCATGGGCCAATGTTCACCATTGACGTTGCCCGCGCTGCTGGACCTGAACTGTCGGCCTTCTGCGTTGGCGCCGGTCGCGTCGGCGGACTCGTCATTGAAAAAGACGTGTAGAAATGAAGGATGCGCCGGGTCGATGCCGACCTCAAACGCCTGCAGCCAGTTGCAGCTCCACAGCCCTTTGAAGGCAAAGGTGTGCGTCGAAGGCGCCGCAAAACAGTCAAATTGGGGGAAGGGCGGTGGCGTGCTGCCCACGGCGCCAAACCAGCCAAACAGCACGCCACTTTTTTCAACCAGCGGGTAGCTGCGCTGCTTGATGCGTTCGCACATCCGGTTGCTGGCAGGCTCAGCCGGCGTTTCCAGGCATTGCCCATTGACGTCAAATTTCCAGCCATGAAACGGGCAGCGCAGGCCACCACCCTGCTCAAGGCTTTCGCGCCGGCCAAACGACAGATCAGCGCCGCGATGCGGGCAATCGCGGTCAAGCAGGCCAAACTGCCCGGACGCGTCCTTGAACAGCACGAGGTCCTGCCCCAGGATGCGTACCGCCTTGACGGGTCGCACGCCCATGGCCGGATCCAGTGCGGGGTCAAATTCGTCGAGCAGGGCCACCGGCTGCCAGTAGCTGCGCATCAATTGGCCGCACGGCGTTTTGGGGCCGATGCGGGTTATCAGCTCGTTCTGTTCTGCTCTCATCAATGCCTTTTCAACACTTTTTGACGGGTGAATCACCGGTTTGGGCTGCAGCCCTTCACAGATGGCATAACAATAGCAGCTAATCGCATCACAAGGCCAACGCCGGTTGTTCCAATGACTGAAAACCTGACGCTATCTTCGCTGCCGCTTTTCCCGCTGGGTTCGGTACTGTTTCCCGGCGGGCTCCTGCTACTGCGAATTTTTGAAGTGCGGTACCTGGACATGATTGGCAAGTGCCACAAGCACCAGGCGCCCTTTGGTGTGGTGTCGCTGATTGAAGGCAGTGAGGTGCGCAAACCTGCCAGCGCTGCAGCCGCTGGCGAACCTGGCTGCGACGGTTTTGCAAACGAAACTTTCAATGCCATCGGAACGTTGGCCCGCATCAGCGAATTTTCCGCGCCGCAGCCGGGGCTGATGATGGTCCGGTGCATTGGCTTGCAGCGCTTTTCAATCACACGCCATGGCAAGCTGAAGCACGGGCTTTGGGTTGCCGATGTTCAACGGGTGCCAGATGACCAGTCGGTGGCCATTCCGCAGGACTTGAAGGGTGTTGCCAGCGCATTGGCCGGCGTGATTCAGGCGCTGCAGGCGCGCGCCACGTCGGACGACCAAATGCCGCTGTTGGCACCGCACCGCCTGGATGACTGCGGGTGGGTGGCCAACCGCTGGTGCGAGTTGCTGCCGATGGCGCCGGATGCCAAACAGCGCCTGATGGCCCTGGACAACCCCCTGCTGCGCCTGGAACTGGTCAGCGACTATTTGGAGCGCACCGGCATCCCGATCTAACGGCTCATTTGCAGCTATGCCCTTTGATGCCCAAGTGACATGCCAACAGTGCGCGCCTGCGTAAAATAGTTCAAGGTTCGGGCGACCCTCCGCACCGCAGATGTTGGCATGTGTGAAAGCACTTGCCAAGGCCTGCCGTTCCAGACCATTCGACTTCTGCTCCATGACAAAAACTTCTTCAAAATCGGCCCCCGCAACACCAGCGCAGCCCTTCAGCGCGCGCTTTGCGTTCATCCGGTCCTGCTGGCATGACGACATCGTGAACCAGGGGCGAGACGCCTTTTTGGCTGAAATGCAGCGCCTTGGTGTTTCGCGCGATGCGATTGACCTGCTTGAAGTCCCCGGGGCCTTTGAGCTGCCCTTGCTGGCGAAGCGTCTGGCACGCTCGGGCGGCTACGCGGCCATCGTGGCCTGCGGGTTTGTGGTCAATGGCGGCATTTACCGGCATGAGTTCGTGGCGGAAGCGGTGGTCAGCGGGCTGATGAGCGTGCAGCTTGAAACCGACGTGCCTGTTTTGTCGGTAGTGCTCACGCCCATGAACTTTCATGATTCGCAGGAGCACCAGCGCTTCTTCGCAGAACACTTTGTCGTCAAGGGCACGGAAGCCGCCAGGGCCTGCATGCAAACCGTTGCCACGCTTCAGGCGGCGCGCAGTTTGATGCAGGCGAATTCCGGGCTGTCGTTTCACGCATGAAGCTCTACAACTATTTCCGCTCCAGCGCCGCGTTTCGGGTGCGTATTGCGCTTGAACTCAAGGGTTTGCGCTACGACTACATTGCAGTTCACATTGCCAAAGGCGAGCACAAGCAAAGCGACTATGCAGCCGTGGCGCCCGAGCAGTTGGTGCCGCTGCTGGAGGTGGATGGCGAGAGGCTGTCGCAGTCCATGGCCATCATCGAATACCTTGATGAAATGCACCCTGCACCTGCGTTGCTGCCTGCCGACGCCCTGGGCCGCGCGCAGGTTCGTGCGCTGGCGCAATGCATCGCCTGTGAGATTCACCCGCTGAACAACCTGCGGGTGTTGAAGTACCTGGTGCGGGTCTTGAAGGTTGAAGAAGAGGCCAAGAACATCTGGTACCGATACTGGGTGCGCGACGGGCTGGAGGCGTTTGAGCGCCAGTTGCAGGCGTTGGAGGCGCGTCGGGCGCAGCGGGGCATGCCCGCTTCGGTTTTCTGCTTTGGCAGCACACCCACCCTGGCGGACTTGTGCCTGGTGCCGCAAATTTTCAATGCCAAACGGTTTCAAGCAAGCCTGGAGAACTTGCCCCGCACCATGGCGGCGTTCGAGGCCTGCATGAAGCTGGAGGCGTTCAAGAAGGCGCAGCCATCAAGCTGCCCGGATTTTGAGCCTTGATTTGAACCCTGATTCGGGCCTTGATCCGGGCCATGCCCCTAATCTGACGTGATTGCCGACTGGATCATCCCCAACTGGCCGGCTCCCAGGCATGTGCGTGCGGTTTGCACCACGCGTGCTGGCGGCTGCTCTAAAGTGCCCTATGACAGCCTGAACCTCGGCGACCTTGTTGGGGACGAGGCTGCCAATGTGGCGCAAAATCGCGCGATTTTGCAACGCCACATCGTTGCACAGCCGGTGTTCCTTAAACAGGTTCACGGCACGCACGTTTCAAGCTTGCCGGTAGCGCCGGGTCAAAGTACAGAAGCCGACGGATGCATCACGCAATCCTCTGGCATGGCCTGCACCATCATGGTGGCCGACTGCCTGCCGGTGCTTTTTACGAACCGACTTGGCAACTTGGTGGCTGCCGCTCACGCCGGTTGGCGTGGGCTGGCGGGGGCAGGGGGCGTTGGCATACTCGAAGCGGTCTGGCAGGCGATTGAATCCAGTGCACCTGCTGCAGAAAGCTCCGAAATTCTGGCCTGGCTTGGCCCCTGCATCGGTGCGTCAAAGTTTGAAGTTGGCGACGAAGTGCGCGAGGCATTTGTCAGCCATCACGCGGCCGCAATGTCGCTGTTCAAACCGCTCGGGCACCGCAAATGGCTGGCCGACCTGCAAGGCCTGGCACGACTTCGCTTGCAAGACTTGGGCGTGACGCAGATTTTTGGCAACGACGGCACCAGCGCCTGGTGCACGGTGAGCCACCCATCACGGTTCTTTTCGCACCGGCGGGATCACCTCGCTCTGGGCGGCAGTGGGCGCATGGGTGCCTGCATCTGGCTGGATTGACGCGCTGGCCTGCCGTTCCAGCGCCTCTCGCGCTTCTCGCGCCTTGATGGCCCGCTTGCGTGCGGGCGAGCCCATCAGGTAGACCACCAATGCCACGGGCATTAGCCCATACAGCAAAAAAGTGATGATTGCACCCAGTACGCTGCCGGTGCTGCTGGTTGCTTCGGCCACTGCCATCATCATGGCCACGTAAAGCCACGCTATGGGAACAATGTACATATACTCATGACAAATCTGTCAGTAAGATGAAGGCTAAATCTGGGAAACTAGGGTTACCACCAATGAACACTGTGCATTAATGCCAGTGCCGATGAAAATACTGAAGGAGACATCGTGAGTCAGCATACCCCGGATTTCTGGAGTCAGTCAGCCCAGCAGTTTCAGCAAATGTTTGGCGATGGAATGGCAAAGGCCATGCAGTCGTTTCAAGGTCTCAGCAGCGGTCAGATGGGCGCTGTGGGCACCACGGACAACAGTCCGGCAGCGTTGCGTTTTGCACCCGACAAGCTGCAGGCGCTTCAGCAGCAATATATGCAGGATGCTATCGCGCTCTGGACCCAGGGCCTGCAGGGCGTTCCAGCATCTTCCGACAAGAGGTTTGCGGCCCAGGCCTGGACTGAAAACCCGATGGCGGGCTTGTCGGCTGCGGTCTATCTGCTGAACGCCCGCACTTTGATGGGCCTGGCTGAGGCTGTGGACGCCGACGTCAAGACCCAGGCGCGCATCCGCTTTGCCATCGAGCAATGGCTGGCAGCGTCGGCGCCCAGCAACTTTTTGGCCTTCAATGTTGACGCGCAGAAAAAAGCGATTGAAACCAAGGGCGAAAGCATTGCCAAGGGCATGCAGAACCTGATGCACGACCTGGCTCAGGGCCATGTTTCGATGACGGACGAAAGCCAGTTTGAAGTGGGCAAGAACGTGGCGACCACTGAAGGCGCAGTGGTTTTTGAAAACGACCTGTTTCAACTGCTTGAATACAAGCCGCTCACAGCCAAGGTGTTTGAGAAGCCGTTTCTGCTGGTTCCGCCTTGCATCAACAAGTTCTACATACTGGATTTGCAGCCTGAAAATTCGTTGATTCGCTATGCTGTGGCGCAGGGGCATCGCACCTTTGTTGTGAGCTGGAGGAACCCGCCCAGTAACGCAAACGCTGATACCGATGCCTCCCTGAGCCACAAGACGTGGGACAACTACATCGAACAGGCGGCGATCAAGGCGATTTCGGTCACTCAGGAAATCACCGGCGCCAAAACCATCAACGCACTCGGGTTCTGCGTAGGGGGCACTATTTTGACTACGGCGCTGGCCGTGCTGGCGGCGCGTGGCCAGAAGCCGGTCGCCAGCGCCACGCTGCTGACCACGCTCCTGGATTTCAAGGACACCGGCATTCTGGACCTCTTCATTGATGAGGCCTTTGTGCAGTACCGCGAAAAGGAAATGGGCCAGGGCGGCTTGATGAAAGGCGGCGACCTGGCCTCGACCTTCTCGTTTTTGCGCCCGAACGATCTGGTATGGAACTACGTGGTGGGCAACTACCTGAAAGGTGAAACCCCGCCGCCGTTTGACCTGCTTTACTGGAACAGCGATTCCACCAATTTGCCGGGCCCGTTTTACGCCTGGTACCTGCGCAACACCTACCTTGAGAACAACCTGGTGAAGCCAGGCAAGGCCGTGGTTTGCGGCGAAAAGGTCGATCTGAGCAAGGTGGATTTGCCAGTCTATATTTACGGCTCGCGCGAAGACCACATCGTCCCGATTGGCGGCGCGTATGCGTCCACGCAGGCGCTTCCAGGCAAAAAGCGCTTTGTGATGGGCGCCTCGGGCCACATCGCCGGCGTTATCAACCCGCCGGCCAAAAACAAGCGCAGCCACTGGATTGGCGCCGAAAACAAGTTTCCAGCGACCGCCGAGGCCTGGATTGCCGGTGCGAAGGAGCACCCGGGCAGCTGGTGGACCGACTGGTCGACCTGGCTTGCGGGCCATGCTGGCAAGCAGATTGCGGCACCCAAAGCCTATGGGAGCAGCGCTGGCAAGGTGAAGTACAAAGCCATCGAGCCTGCGCCGGGTCGGTATGTGAAGGCCAAAGCCTGACAATATGACCCCCACGCTCCGCCGCGCTGCGGGTCGCTGCCCCCCAAGGGGCTAATTTCCCTCGGGGCGGCCCGTCGGAAAATTGTTTGCATCACAGTTCGTCATTTAACCCAGGAGACAAAGAGATGGAAGACATCGTAATCGTTTCAGCCGCGCGCACTGCCGTCGGCAAATTCGGTGGCACGCTCGCCAAAACGCCTGCAACTGAGCTGGGCGCAGCCATCATTGCTGAGGTGCTCAAGCGCAGTGGCCTGCAGGCCGACCAGATTGGCGAGGTCATCATGGGCCAGGTGCTGGCGGCTGGTGCCGGTCAAAACCCGGCGCGCCAGGCTGTCATTAAAAGCGGTTTGAACCAGGGAACGCCAGGCTTGACCATCAACGCAGTCTGCGGTTCCGGCCTCAAAGCCGTCATGCTGGCGGCGCAGGCGGTGGCTTATGGCGACAGCGACATTATCATTGCTGGTGGTCAGGAAAATATGAGTGCAGCACCCCACGTTTTATTGGGTTCACGCGATGGCCAGCGCATGGGCGACTGGAAGATGATCGACTCGATGATTGTGGATGGCCTGTGGGACGTTTACAACCAGTACCACATGGGCATCACGGCCGAGAACGTTGCCAAAAAATACGGCATTACCCGTGAAGCGCAGGACGCCTTGGCGCTGGCCAGCCAGCAAAAAGCATCGGCGGCGCAGGCGTCTGGCCGTTTCAACGACGAAATTATGCCTTTCAGCATTGCGCAGAAAAAGGGCGACCCGATCGTGTTCGCTGCCGATGAATACGTCAACAAGAAGACCAGTGCTGAAGCGCTGGCCGGGCTACGCCCCGCATTTGATAAGGCCGGGGGCGTGACTGCGGGCAATGCCTCTGGCATCAATGACGGTGCGGCGGCGGTGATGGTGATGACGGCCAAAAAAGCCGCGGCATTGGGTCTGAAGCCGCTGGGTCGCATTGCGAGTTTCGCCACCAG
>JANMCB010000299.1:0-13709 GCA_031360805.1 Rhodoferax sp. | reverse complement strand
GCGTTGTGCGGGGTGAACTGATCGGTCCAGGCGGCGTAGCGTGCCACGTTGAGTTCAGACAGGTCCTGGCTCAAATCCATCAGCTTCGAGATTTGCCGCCAGGTCTTTTTGCGCAGGGATTTAATCAGCAGCCCACTGTGGTCCATGAACTGCGGCAGCGTGTGAGGCAAGTCCCCTGCGGGCGTGTCGTAATCAAGTGATTTGGCAGGGGATATCAGGAAAAGCATGCTGGCATTCACAAGCCCCTAAAGCAGGTCGCCCGCCAGGGATGCGAGCGTTTCCGGCGCAATCGACGTGTGGGCCGGGTAGTTGGTGTGGTCGCAGCCCAGCTTGACACCGGCACCGGCCTTCACTGCCGCGCACATCGAAGGCGTCAACTCAAAGCGCACGAAGTGAACCGCCGAGGTTTTCTCGTCGTTCTCGCGCTCCAGGTCCTCATCGGCAATGGCGTACACGCGGGCGTGGCCCTCCACCTCGACAAACATGCGGTCTTCAATACCGATCAGGCGGGCCAATTCCCGCTTTCGCTCATTCACGTCGGGGTATTCCAGCAGCAATGTGCCTTTCCAGTTGCTGCCTTCGGGCAACAGCGGCACATAGGCGTCCAGCTCCTGCTGGATGCCGTCTTCCTCAAAAATTTTCTCGATGCGCAGCATTTCCTGAATCTGGTAGCGCAGGGTTGTTTCGGACTCAAACTGCAAATTCAGGTTTTCACCCAGGCGGACACTGCGCAATTTGCGGTGCGCCATGATGGCGGGCTTGTTCTCTTTGCGGTACTTGCTGTAGGCCTCAAGAGACATGAGGCTGTCGCGGGTGATGGTTGGGGCGATGGTCATGGTCATACGTTTCTAGGTGAGGCCGTAAGCTTCCCTTATCAAGGTCAGCGGATGTTTTTGCGGCACAACACCCAGCTGATTCACATCAAAGCCCTGGGCAATGTGATGGCCGCCCAACGGGCAGTCGCTGCTGATCACGTCGGGCAGCCCACCGTCCTTGTGGTTGGCCATCGCCTTGAACAGCGGTTTGCCAATCTTCATGGCCTGCTGGTGTGTGGCCTTTTTCACGCCGAAAGTACCCGCATGGCCCGAACAGCGCTCGTGCGTGTGCACACTGGTGCCGGGCACCATCTTCAACATTTCCTCGGTTTTCTTGCCGATGTTCTGCACCCGGCCGTGGCAGGGAATCTGGTAGCTTATTTTTCCCAACGCAACCGGGAAATCAACCTTCAACAAACCGTCGCGCTTGCGCTGCATCAAGTATTCAAACGGGTCCCACATGGCTTCATTCACCAATTGCACATCCGGGTCCTGCGGGTACATCAGCGGAATTTCCTGCTTGAACATCAGCGCGCAACTCGGTACTGCCGCAAGAATGGCATAGCCGTCCCTGGCGTACTTGGCCAGCACCGGAATATTGGCATCCTTGTGCGAATCGACCGATTCCAGATCGCCCAATTCCAGCTTGGGCATGCCGCAGCATTTTTCTTTTTCAACCAGGACATACGGCACATCGTTGTGGTCAAGAATCTTGAGCAGGTCATGCCCAATGCCGGGCTCGTTGTAGTTGATATAGCAGGTGGCGTAAATGGCGACTTTGCCAGGTGTTTTCGCACCGGGATTGACCACCGTCGCCCGGGCCTTGGGAGTGCCCGAGCGAAACTTCCTGGTGGCCAGCGCGGGCAGCCAGGCGTCTTTATCGACACCCAGCGTGGACTCCATCACGCTGCGGGCCACGGCTGTCTTGTTCACCGCGTTGACCGCTTGCACCACGATGGGAATGCCTGCAATCTGGCCATGCACGTCGGTAGACGCCAGCAGCCTCTCGCCGAAGCCCACGTCACCCTTTTTGAACTTGATGGCCTTGGCGCGCAACATCGTGTGCGGAAAATCCAGGTTAAATTCATGCGGCGGCACGTAGGGGCATTTGGTCATGTAGCACAGGTCACACAGGTAACACTGGTCCACCACCTTCCAATAGTCTTTTTTGTCGACCCCATCGACCTCCATGGTCTTGCTTTCATCAACCAGGTCAAACAGCGTGGGGACGGATCCGCACAAACTCACGCAGCGCCGGCAGCCGTGGCAGATGTCGAAGATGCGCTCCATCTCATGGAAGGTCTTTTCTTCGTCGTAGTAGTCGGCGCCCTTCCAGTCAATGGGGTGACGGGTGGGAGCTGAGAGGTTGCCTTCGGTTGCCATGGTGGTGTATTTGCGTTGTTGATTGTTCTTCATTGGGCACTGTCAACAAACCGTTGACAGTACCCAACACAGACGAATCAATAAAGATCAATCAACCAGCTCTGCCAAGGCCTTGGTGTACCGGTTGGCGTGTGAGCGCTCGGCCTTGGCCAGCGTCTCAAACCAGTCAGCCACTTCGTCATGCTTCTCGTCACGGGCGGTTTTGGCCATGCCGGGGTACATGTCGGTGTACTCGTGGGTCTCACCGGCCACTGCCGACTTGAGGTTGTCACGGGTGGCGCCAAACGGCATGCCGGTGGCTGGGTCGCCACAGGTTTCAAGCCATTCCAGGTGGCCGTGCGCGTGGCCGGTCTCGCCTTCGGCGGTGGAACGGAACAGCGCAGCGACGTCTGGCTGACCTTCAACGTCGGCCTTGTTCGCGAAATACAAATAGCGGCGGTTGGCCTGTGACTCACCTGCGAAGGCGGCTTTCAGGTTGTCTTCCGTCTTGGAGCCTTTGAGTGCTGCCATGGAAATCTCCTAGAGTTAAAAAACTAACGGTATTGCTTTGAGCCAAAGTCCGGGGAAATCGGCCAAAGACCCGGCAAGGGTAGCGCAGTTGCTTGACAAGGTCTAATTGGCTGCGTCAATGCATGAAAATGCAGTTAGCTATCGAACCACGTTTTTCGATAAACTGCCTCAACTTTGTCAGCCGGATCGGACCCGTCAAAGTGGAGAATTCGGTCGTGCAGCAGTACTGCTGGACCGATTAAAATTACGCCAGAGTAAATCTCGATTACGCATTGTTAAACCAAAACCTGGGTGGACGGCAGCCGTCAAGTCGCGCGGCCGATTGCCTGGAGACACTGGAGAAGGTGTTATGTCCGCATCTATGTCCGCCACTTTGACGATGCCCGTGGCCGTTGACTCGCCTTCGGTTTTGCCCGCACCCGCGCCTATCCAGCAACTGCATCATTACGCCTACCGTTGCCGCGACGCCGAAGAAACGCGCCATTTCTACGAAGACATTCTGGGCTTGCCGCTGTACCACATCATCCAGAGCGACGTGGTGCCCAGCACCGGCGAGTTTTGCCCGTATACGCACCTGTTTTTCAGATTACAGGACGGCTCGTGCATTGCGTTCTTTGACCTCGGCGATGACGAGCCGGCCCTGCCTTCACCCAACACGCCGCTGTGGGTCAACCACATCTCGTTCCGGGTCGATACCGTGCAGGCGCTGGTTGACATGAAAGCCCGCCTGCAGGCGGAGGGTTTCGAGGTTTTGGGCGTCACGGATCACCACATCTTCAAAAGCATTTATTTTTTCGACCCGAATGGCGTGCGGCTTGAACTCACCGCCCAGCTGGCCGATGAATTCCAGATGCTGCAAGAGAGCAAAACAGCCCATGCGCGGCTGGACGAGTGGACCGCGCGCAAAGCCCAATGGCGCGCAGACCGCCTGGCCGGCAAGGGCACCGCAACCGCGAAGCCACAGCAAAATGACCGCCCGGAATTGGTAACACCCCGGTAGGCAGACCGTGACCTTTGCAACTGAAGCTGAACCTGAATCTGAAGTGATGCAGTCGAAAAACAGGAGCCATGCCAGCGGCAAACCCTACGCGCAAACCGGCTTTGCCAACGGCTATGAATTCACCCAGGGCTCTGGTTATGCGCTGCCACAGTATCCGTTTGTAGCGCCACCCGAGCTTGAGAGCCCGACCATCGTCCGGCACGCCATTGTGATTGTGGGCGGGGGCATCACCGGCCTGACATTGGCCTGTGCGCTAGCCCGGCTGGGCATACGCGCAGTCTTGCTGGACGAAGACGATACCGTGGGTGTCAAAGGTGCGTCATCACGGGGCATCTGCTACACACAGAAGTCCCTCGAAATTTTTGACCGGCTCGGGGTGTATCCGGCGATTGCCAGCAAAGGCGTTCGCTGGAGTGTGGGTCGCACTTTTGCCGGGCATGACGAGGTGTATTCCTTTGATTTGCGCGATCAGGCCAACTTCAACCTCTCAACGCAACCCCCGTTTATCAACATCCAGCAGTTTTATATTGAAGGCTTCCTGGTGGAACGCATTGGTGAGCTCGGGCATGTGAACATCCGCTGGAAGTCGCGCGTCACAGCGTTTGAGCAAAACGCGGACCGGGCATTGCTGACAGTTGATACCCCCTCGGGTCGCTACCAGATAGAAGCCGATCACGTCGTTGATGCCACCGGTTCGCACAGCCCGTTTCACCAATGGGTTGGCGCGAAAATCCAGTCCAAAAAGGGCGACGACCGCTGGTGCATCGCCGATGTGCGTTTTTCCACCCGACCTCCGGTGGAGCGCCACACCTGGATCGAGGCGCCGTTCAACGAGAACCGCGCTGTCTGGCAGCACTTGATGGCCGATGACGTTTGGCGCATCGACTACCAGATGGCACCCAACGCTGACCCGGACTACGTGAGCCGCGAGGACGTGGTGCGTGAACGGCTGCGGCGCCAGTTCGGGCCACAGGTTCAGGTTGAGATCGTTTGGGTCGGCCCCTACGCTTACCGCAGCCAGTGCGTCGACCAGTTGCGCGCCGGACATGTTTTCTTTTTGGGTGATGCCGTCAAAACGGTGAGCCCGTTTGGCGCACGCGGCGGCAATACCGGCATTGCGGACGCCGACAACCTGGCCGTCAAACTGGCTGCTGTCATGCGCGACCGGGCAAGCGCCCGTGTACTTGAAAGCTACCACGAAGAGCGGTTCGAGGCCGCAACCCAGAACGTGATGGTGACCAACCGAACGGCCCGCTTCCTGAGGGCAACCGATGGGCCGGAGCGGGTGTTTCGCACGGCGGCGATCAGCCTGGCGAAGAAGTACCCGTTTGCCCGCACGTTGATCAATACCGGGCGCATGGCGGTCGCCAACAGCTATACCCAATCCAGAACCTGCACCAGGTCGGGCGGTTTTTCAGTACAGAACGTGGCGATTGGTTTCGATCCTGATGGCACACGCACAGGCACACTGAATGACTTGATCGGTTGGTGCGAAGACCGATTCCTGTTGTTGGTTTTTGGAAGGATTCCGGCCATGGACCTACCCCGATTGCGAGAACTTGCGTCGCGCCTGCCGGTGAGAACTGTCCAGGTACTGGGTCCGGGTTTGCCGCAGGGCAGGCATCCGGTTGCCGTAGAACATGTGTATGACCTGAAGGGCCACCTGCGCCAGGCCGCCTGCGCCTTGTCGCACCAATGGGTGTTGATACGGCCCGACGGCTATGTAGTGGGCGCTGGCCAAAGCGGCCCGAAGTGGCGCAGCCAGGTGACGGCCATGGTTTTGCAGGCAACCGGAGCAGCCACTTGAAAATCGACGCCAACCTTGCCGATGCCGATGCCTTTTACGAGCAATTGCTTGATGCCCATGCCGGATTGAGCCCTGAAGCCTCAGAACTTCTGAATGCACGGCTGATCCTGTTGCTGGCCAACCAGATTGGTGACGGACAGGTGCTGGCACAGTGCATCAATGCAGCGCAGGAGACAGCCAACTAGCTGACATTCATCGCTACTTATTGCGTAGCGCTCCGACTAGTTTTACAAGTGCTTACAGGGGATGCCGATCAAATCAACCAGATTTGAGCCAAACTTGAGACTCTCAAACTGGAGGGGACACATGAAATCAGCAATCAGCATTTTGATCACCTGCGCGGCGCTATCGGCCTGCTCATCTGCGCCGACACGGCAGGACATTGGCATCGCCTCGGGCGCCGTGGTTGGCGGCGTGGTTGGCACCGTCTTGACAGGCGGCAGCACCATCGGCATGGCAGCCGGGGCTGCCGGTGGCGCGCTCGTTGGGCGTGAACTGACAAAACAAACTGCCAAAAAATAGCTTCACCAGCCTTTGCGTTTGAGGCGCGTCGAATAAAATCGGCTCTTCCCTGCCATTTTCAGAAGAACGGCGTCCTGCGGGATGCCGTTTTTGTTTCTGATCTACTTTTGATCCACTTCCAAGCCACCATGACTGACGCATTGCAACAACCTGGCCTTGAGAGCCTCTCCAAATCATTCGAGCCAGCCGCCATTGAGGCGCATTGGGGCCCAGAGTGGGAGCGGCGCGGTTACGGCAATGCCGGTTTTCGCGGCACGGGGGTGGCGCAAGCCGGCGAGCCGGCCTTTGCCATTCAGTTGCCGCCACCCAACGTGACCGGTACGCTGCACATGGGCCATGCCTTCAACCAGACCATCATGGACAGCCTCACGCGTTACCACCGCATGTTGGGCCACAACACAGTTTGGGTGCCCGGCACCGACCACGCTGGCATTGCAACGCAAATCGTCGTGGAGCGCCAGCTGCAAGCGCAGAACATCAGCCGCCATGACATGGGGCCGACCCCGTTTGAAGCGCGAAAAAACTTCGTTGCGAAGGTCTGGGAGTGGAAGGAAAAAAGCGGCAACACCATCACCAGCCAGATGCGGCGCATGGGCGCGTCGGTCGACTGGAGCCGTGAATACTTCACGATGGACCCCAAGCTCTCCAAAACCGTCACCGAAACCTTTGTGCGCCTGTATGAGCAGGGCCTGATTTACCGGGGCAAACGGTTGGTGAACTGGGACCCGGTCTTGCAGTCCGCCGTGAGCGACCTGGAGGTGGAAAGCGAAGAGCGCGACGGATTCATGTGGCACATTGAATACCCGTTTTCAGACGGCCCGCAAAAGGCACTCGATGGCACGATGATCAAGGGCATGCACATTGCCACCACGCGGCCCGAGACCATGCTGGCCGACGGCGCGCTGGCGGTGCACCCGGAAGATGAACGCTACAGGCACCTGGTCGGGAAGATGGTTGATTTGCCGCTGTGCGACCGGCAGATCCCCGTGATTGCCGATGATTTTGTGGACAAGGATTTCGGCAGCGGCTGCGTCAAGATCACCGGTGCGCACGACTTCAACGACTACGCCTGCGCACAGCGCCACAAGCTGCCGATGATCACCATCTTCACGCTGGACGCGAAGATCAATGAAAACGGCCCGGCAGCCTACCGCGGCATGGACCGCTTCGTCGCCCGCAAGGCCGTTTTGAAAGACCTCGAAACCCAGGGCTTTCTTCAAAAGGCAGTGCCGCACAAGAGCATGATCCCGGTGTGCGGGCGCACCGGCCAAGTGGTCGAGCCGATGCTGACAGACCAGTGGTTTGTCGGCTTGTCAAAGATCAGCCCCCAGGATCCATCGGGCAAGTCGATTGCGCAAAAGGCCATTGATGCGGTTGAGTCCGGCCGGGTGAAGTTTGTCCCGGAAAATTGGGTCAACACCTACAACCAGTGGATGAACAACATTCAAGACTGGTGCATCAGCCGCCAACTGTGGTGGGGCCATCAGATTCCCGCGTGGTACGACGAAGATGGCAACGTGGTGGTGGCGCGCAACGAAGCCGAAGCGCAAGCCAAAGTTCCTGGCAAAAAGCTGCGCCGGGATGAAGACGTGCTGGACACCTGGTATTCGTCCGCGCTGGTTCCGTTTTCGACGATGGGCTGGCCCGAGAAGACCGAAGATGCCAATCTCTATCTGCCGTCATCGGTGCTCGTCACCGGCTACGAAATCATCTTCTTCTGGGTGGCCAGGATGATCATGATGACGACGCATTTCACAGGCCAAGTGCCCTTCAGGACCGTGTACATCCACGGCATGGTGCGCGATTCTGAGGGCAAAAAGATGAGCAAATCCGAGGGCAATGTGATTGACCCGGTGGATTTGATGGATGGCGTGGATCTTGAAACCCTGGTGCAAAAGTCCACCGTGGGCTTGCGCAAACCCGAAACCGCGCCCAAAGTGGCCGCCCGCGTACGCAAGGAGTTCCCCGCCGGCATGCCCGCCTATGGCGCAGATGCGCTGCGCTTCACCATGGCCAGTTACGCCAGCCTGGGACGCAACATCAATTTCGACACCAAACGTTGCGAAGGCTACCGCAACTTCTGCAACAAACTGTGGAATGCCACGCGTTTCGTGCTGATGAACTGCGAAGGCCAGGACTGCGGATTGAAGGACCACACCAAGGCCGAGTGCGCGCCGGCCAGGAAAGACGCCAGCGGCAACATCGTTGAAGCGGCTGGCCCGTTTCACGGCTACATGCGCTTCAGCCTGGCTGACCGCTGGATCAGCTCGGTGTTGCAGCAGGTCGAGGCGGACGTCGCCAAAGGTTTTGCCGATTACCGGCTGGACAACGTTGCCAACACGATTTATGACTTCATCTGGAACGAGTTTTGTGATTGGTACCTTGAGATTGCCAAGGTGCAACTTCAAAGCGGAACCGACGCAGAAAAGCGGGCCACGCGCCGCACCTTGATTCGCACGCTTGAAGTAATCATGCGCATGGCCCACCCGGTGATCCCCTTCATCACCGAAGCGCTTTGGCAAAAAGTGTCGGTAGTTGCGGGACTGCCCGGAGAATCTGTCAGCGTCGCGCGCTACCCGCAGAGTCAGCCGGAAAAAATCGACGCCTCTGCAATCGCCTATGTCACCAAATTGAAAGGCCTGGTTGATGCTTGCCGCACTTTGCGCAGCGAAATGAGCGTGTCGCCCGCCACCCGATTGCCACTTTACGTGCTGGGCGACTCTGACTTCATGACACAAGCTGCGCCAGTTTTGCAGGCTTTGGCCAAACTCAATGAGGTCAAGCTGTTCGACAACGAAGCCGCCTGGCAAAGTGCGGCGCTCGCTTCTCCGGTAGCGGTGGTGGGTGAAGCCCGAATTTGCCTGCATATGCAGGTGGATGTTGCCGCAGAAAAGGTCAGGCTGGGCAAGGAGATTGCGCGCATTGAGGGCGAAATCGCCCGTGTGAACGGCAAACTTGGCAATGAGGCATTTGTGGCCAAAGCACCGCCAGCGGTCATTGACCAGGAGCGAAAGAGGCTGTCCGACTTCGCCTCAACCCTGTCCAAGGTAAAGGATCAACTTCAACGTCTGGCGGTTTGAGCGGGTACAGCGGGTGATGGGCCAACCAGCAATCCGCAAGACGCTAGCGACGGCGCATGATGTGGATGTAGTCCGCACCGGCCGTGACCTGCTCCATCAGTTCGTTACCGGTCTGGCGCGCAAAGGCCTGAAAGTCGCGCACTGAGCCTGAGTCGGTGGAGGTGACCCGCAAAAGCTGGCCACTTTGCATGCCGGAAAGGGCTTTTTTAGCCTTCAAAATTGGCAGCGGGCAGTTCAGGCCGCGGGTATCCAGCTCGATATCAATGTTCATTCATTTTCC
This sequence comes from Rhodoferax sp., assembly GCA_031360805.1. GTDB lineage: Bacteria > Pseudomonadota > Gammaproteobacteria > Burkholderiales > Burkholderiaceae_C > JANYCG01. The sequence continues at coordinate 4,312 of JANMCB010000299.1, read as the reverse complement.
CCAAGTTGTCGCGATTTTAAGCAAATCCGGCTCGCAGTCGACATCAGGACGGCGAATGATTTCGCGGTTTGCCCTGACCTCGTGGTTCACCGGAACGGTGCAGGCGAACACTATGCGCGGCGTGACCACTCGACAAACTGGGGCTCGTGGCCGCGCGACTTTAACCAGTCGGCCAGTGCATAGCCAGTGCCGGCTGGCCAGCACTTCACTTCCTCAGGCGCATACAGCTTGTAGTCGACCAGCTCGGGCGACAGTTTGACCTCGCCGCTGCAAACTGCGTGATACGCAATGATGATCTGGTTCATGCGCTGGAAGTCGTACACGCCAATCAGGTTGAGCTCATGCGTTTTCAAGGCGGTTTCTTCTTCAATTTCGCGCTCGATTCCCCCTTGCGGGGTTTCGCCCGCCTCCATGAATCCGGTAATTAACGCGAACATCTTGCCGGGCCAGGCCGCGTTTCGGGCCAGCAAGATCTGGCCGTCATATTCAATCACGGCCGCCAGAACCGGCGTTGGGTTGTTCCAGTGGGTGTATCCACAGGCTACACACCTCAAGCGCTGCTTCTCGCCACCGTCTTCCAGGCTGGCAATTTGCTCCAGGGCGCCGGCGCAGTTCGGGCAATATTTAAATTCATGAGCCATATCGTCAATTCCGGGATATCAATTCAAAAAGCGATGGGAATCCGTGGTCAAGCAGGAAAAACGCCTGTCGACAAATACCGGTCTCCACGGTCACAAACCACAAACACAATTGTTGCATCAGTCTCGCGCCGGGCTATCTCCTGGGCGACCCAGCAGGCTCCGGCCGCTGAAATACCACAGAAGATTCCCTCTTCCCGCGCCATGCGTCGTGCCATTTCCTCGGCATCCTTCTGGCTCACGTAGGCAATTTCGTCCACATAGGTTGGGTCGTAGATTTTCGGCATGTAGGCCTCGGCCCATTTTCGAATCCCTGGAATGCGTGACCCTTCGGAAGGTTGCGCGCCAATAATTTGCACCTTGGCGCTTTTCTCTTTCAGAAATTTCGAGACGCCGGTAATCGTGCCAGTGGTACCCATGGCGCTCACAAAATGGGTGATCTTGCCGCCCGTTTGCTCCCATAGCTCCGGCCCGGTTGTCTCGTAATGCGCACGGGGGTTGTCCGGGTTGGCAAACTGGTCCAGCAACCGGCCCTTGCCGCCAAGAACCATTTTGTCAGCCAGGTCGCGGGCGTGTTCCATGCCACCGCTCTTGGGAGTCAGGATCAATTCGGCACCGTAGGCCTTCATGGTTTGCACCCGCTCAATGGACAGGTCTTCGGGCATGATCAAAATCATGCGGTAGCCCTTGATCGCTGCTGCCATTGCCAAGGCAATGCCTGTGTTGCCTGAAGTGGCTTCAATCAGTGTGTCGCCAGGCTTGATATCACCGCGCTCCTGGGCCCTGGCAATCATGGAGAGCGCCGGCCGGTCCTTGACGGAACCAGCAGGGTTGTTGCCTTCAAGTTTGCCCAGGATGACATTTCTGCGCGCTGCGTTGTCGGCGGCGCCGATCCGTTGCAGTGCTACTAACGGGGATTTGCCTATGGTGTCTTCAATAGTCAGATACTTCATGCCCATAATGTGCCATAATTTAAGGCTGCACACAGCGTCGCCCGGGTGGTGGAATTGGTAGACGCACGGGACTCAAAATCCCGCGCCGAAAGGCGTGCCGGTTCGATTCCGGCCCCGGGCACCAAATTTAAAAAGCCCTCCCAAAAGCCTTCACGCTGATGGGAGGGTTTTTTTTGGCAAGGGCTTATCCTGATCGCATCGCCAAAACGTTTGTGTCAACTTCGTCGTGTTGCGACGCCTTGCCGAGCGACCGGCGCAGCCAACTGGACACCCGCCGCGTTTGGCGGGAGAGTGCATCAGTCAAGGTGCACTAGGAAGCTGGTGTCCGGTGATGCCCGGCAATGCCTGGTCATGGCACTGCTGCACATCCCCTCTTTTTTTCTGGTGAAAGGCCCCCTACTTGCATTGGGAATGATTTGGGCGCATTCTTGGTCACCGGGTATCTCCCTGGCTATAGGAGTTCGCGATGGACTACGCAAAGCGTCACATTTTCGGCACGATGGCCCGGCTGCTGGCTGTGGCGGCTCTTGGCTTTCACTTTTCTCACCCGGCAAACGCGCAAGCCACCAATTCTGAGGCGCCTGCGGCGCAGGCCACAATTGATGCGCTGACCAAGGCCAATGCCGCCGTTGTGGGCGTGAGGGTGAGCGTTGCAGAGGACGCACGTTCGGCTGAAACGCTGGGCAGGAAGCGCAGCGGTTCGGGCGTGGTGATTGGCGCAGACGGGCTGATATTGACCATCGGCTACCTGATGCTCGAAGCGCAAAACATTGAGGTTGTGACCAGCGACAACAAGACCTTGCCTGCGAAGGCCGTGGCCTACGACCTGGCCACCGGCTTTGGACTGATCAAGCCGCTGCTGCCGGTAAAAGGATGGACCCCTGTGCCGCTGGGAACCTTGACCGGGCTGTCCAGCGGCGAACCGCTCATGGCCGCCACCGGCGCACAGGCCGATGGCAATGAGGCGGACGTCAGCATGACCCAGATGATCAGCAAGCGCGCCTTCTCCGGCTACTGGGAATACCACATTGAATCGGCCGTGTTCACCAGCCCGCCGATTGGCAACCACTCCGGCGCACCTTTGTTCAACCAGCGCGGCGAGCTGATCGGCATCGGCAGCCTTTTTGTACCAGACGTCATGGGCGGCAACCGTCGCCTGCCGGGAAACATGTTTGTACCGGTGGACCTGCTCAAACCGATTCTGACCGAGATGCAGCAAACCGGCAGCACCAAGCTGAGCCGCCGGCCATGGATTGGCCTCACGTCCTCCGAACAGGGCGGACGCGTGCAGGTCGTGCGGGTCAACAAAGACGGTCCGGCGCAGGCAGCTGGCCTGGAGGCTGGCGACTTTGTGTTGGCAGTGGACGGTGAGAAAGTCGCGACACTCGAAGGCTTCTATAAAAAGCTGTGGGCGCGCGAGCAACCCGACGGTGAAATCACCCTGACGGTCCTCCAGGGCGCTGACCTGAAAACCATCAAATTGAAGGCCGTCGACCGCATGAGCACCATGACGAAGCCGGCTGGCATCTGATCGCAATGCTGCTCAAGCGCAGGGCTGATTGCGCAGCCCTCTTATTTTCTTGAAAGCAGGCCGGTCGCCACAGTGGGGTAGCGCAATACCAGTTTGAGCTCCCGCTTCATGCGTTCATTCTGCATTTGGCGCGATTCACTCATGAAGCTCAGCAGCATCAATGGCAGTTGATCCTGAGCCAGACTGCGCGACACGCGTGGCGGGTGCGTCAAGCCGTAAATGTCCGCTGCCAAATCGAAATAGTCACCCATCAAAAGGCGTGTGTCATCGTTGATGTTGTAGATGCGTTGCGGCTTGCCACGCCACATCGCCTTGATGCAAGCCCGGGCCAGGTCGTTGGCATGAATGTGGTTGGTAAACACGTCATCAGAAGTCTTCAGCACGGGCGTGCCCCTTAGCAGCCGGGCACGCGGCGTACCGCCTTCTCGGTCTGGCGCGTAAATGCCGGGTATGCGCAAAATACTGGCCCGCACACCTGTGGCTCGCCCGAAGTGCCGCACCCTGCGTTCGGCATCTACCCGTCGAATCGCCCTGGGCGTATGGGCGTTGACTGTTCTCGTTTCAGGCGCGAATTCACCCTTGCAGTCGCCATAGACGCCACTGGTCGAGCCATACACCACTGACGCGGGCATTGAGCGAAGCCGCAATGCGGCAGTCACTGCGGCGGTGCGTGGGTCGAACCACCCTTCACCAGGTGGCGGTGCCAGATGCAACACGCGGGTGGCAAGGCCCGCCAGTCGCCGCAGCGTTGAAGGTTCATCCAGATTCCCAACCATCGGGGTGATGCCACTTTGCCGCAGCGCCGCAATGCGTTCGGGGGTTGAGGTCAGCGCATAAACCGCCATGCGCCCCGTCAAACTGCGAACGGCGCGCATGCCGATGTCGCCGCAACCCACCACCAGCAGGCGCTCACGGCGAAATCGTGCTGGAAGCGCACCCAGTGGAGATTGGTTTGAAGGCAAAATCGGAGCTGATTTAAAAAATTGATGCCTTAGGATACCGAAAATATGACGAGCCCAGCCACCGAAGCGCCAGCGCCCCTGCATTCCGCAACTTCATTTCAAGTCAGTGTGATGCCCAGCGGGCGCGAATTCACCGTGAACGCTGGCGAGGCCATGCTGGCTGCCGGCATCCGTCAAGGGGTTGGTTTGCCCTACGGTTGCAAGGACGGTGCCTGTGGTTCCTGCAAG
>JANMCB010000269.1:0-13130 GCA_031360805.1 Rhodoferax sp. | reverse complement strand
GGCCAGCTTTGCGGGCTGCGCGAAATCTTCCTTGCCCAGCAGTTCATGCAGAAGGCCGCTCTTGATGCCGTCCAGGCCCAAACGGCTTTTGAGGTGGCTTGAGAGCGAGCGCGAGCCCCGCGGGTGCGATACCTCGGCCAGTACCTTGTCGGCAGACAAGTCGGGGCGCAGGTCCAGCAAAAAAGTGGCCTTGCCCCTGGCTGTAATTTCATCGCGCAGGAGGCTGGACACGGCATAGACCAGGCTGCCTTCGACCCCGGTGGCGGTGGCGACGAACTCGCCTTTGCGCGAAAACGATTCACCCTTTGAATTGGTAAAGCTGATGGCCACGGACTTAAAAGGCTGACCGGCAAACCGGCTGGCAAAGTGCTCGCTCCAACCGTGTGCAACATCAAAACCGCAGTTCGACGCTTGCAGCGGCGCCACTGCCACGCCCCGTTGCGAAAGTAACGGAACCCAGGCGCCATCCGAACCCAGACGCGCCCAGCTTCCACCGCCCAGTGCGAAAACAACGGCATCTGCTTTGGCATTGACCTCGCCCCCGGGTGAGTCAAAACGCAAGGTACCGTCGGGACCAAAGCCGAGCCAGCGGTGGCGCATATGAAACGCCACGGCCGGCCCACCCCCGCCCAACCGAAGCTGGTGCAACCACGCGCGCAGCAGCGGTGCGGCTTTCAGGTCGGCGGGAAAAACGCGCCCGGATGAGCCGACAAAGGTTTCTACGCCAAGCGCTAGTGCCCAGGCGCGGATCTGCGGGGCAGCAAAGTCCTGCAGCCAAGGGGCCACAACCTCCTGACGATCGCCGAAGCGCGATTCAAAAATCGCGGCAGGCTCCGAATGCGTCAGGTTGAGGCCACCTTTGCCAGCCAGAAGGAACTTGCGACCCACGGAAGGCATGGCGTCATACAGGTCGACGGCAACACCCGCGCGGCAAAGCACATCGGCAGCCATCAGCCCCGCCGGTCCGCCACCGACGATGATGACTTTGTGAGGCCGATTTTCTGGAAGCTTGATGTTTGTCACTGCACGCATTTCAAATTAAGTTCATATCACCGATGATATGAAAACGCGCAAAAACGAGTCGGCGCAGGCTGATTTTACCCTAAAAACGGGCCAAATTGACCTCTAGCCCTCGTATAATATACATTGTTAGCTATTTAATATATAGCATTCAACGGTTGGCATTTATTTATCCTGCTGGCAACTCAACCAGATCGCCCTGCCCTGTCAAAAACGCGGCCCGCACCGACTGCCCCGGGTAGATCGCCTGCACGGCTTCGCGGTACTGGTTGATCTGTGCGATCAGTTCCGGGTCAAGCTCGGGCGCCGGATTGGTCTTGTAGTCGAGCACCCACCATTCCCGCGTGTCACGGCGCTGCACCAGGCGATCCAGCCGCAGCAGTTCGCCCTGGTACGACAACTCAACCTCATTGCTTTGCCAACTGACGGCGGCGGCGTCCCAGGCCCAGGCGCCTTCACCAGCCAGAATGCGCTGCGCAATGCGCAATGCTTCGTCGCCCTGCCCGGCTGTCAAGTCAAATTCCGCTGCTGCAGCATTCGCGTTCTGTGCATTGGCGTCACCCCATTGCAGCAGCCGGTGCATGGCCAGTCCAACGCGCGAACTGACCGATTCGGCGGAGCTCTGCGAGTGGTCCGGCGCCTCCGTTGCAACTGTCTCTGAAACGGTTGCAACCGGTACAGCGGGCAGCTCCTTGATACGGAACCTGCCTTCTTCCAATGGCACCTCGGCCAAGAGCCCCCTCTCCCGTTCGACCTCCGCCGTTAAGTCATAGCTGCGTTGATGGGTCGGGTTGAGACTCAGAGTTGGCATTTCAGCGTCGGCCATGGCGGCTTGCGGGTCCGTCAGGCGCGCCCACCAGCTGTCTGCATTTGGTTGCAGGGGGGCTATGCTTGAGATTGCCAAGCTGCGCCGTGCCCGGGTCATCGCGACATACAGCGCATTGAGCTCCTCATGCTGGCGCTGCTCCAACTCGGCAGCCAGGGTTGCCATGACGCAGTCCGGCGGATTGCTTTCGCTGGCCAGAAAGACAAACTTCACCGGTTCAGCGCTTTCACCCGGCCAGTCCACCAGCACGCCCATGGTGTCCGGGTTGCGTGGCTTGCTGTCGGTATCGAGCAGCAGGACGACATCGGCCTCCAGCCCCTTGGCGCCGTGAACCGTCAGGAGCCGCACTGCAGTCTCAACCACGGCCGCAGGTGCCTGCACGCCACCGCTCTTGAGGGCCCGCACGAACCCGTAGGGCGTTACAAAGCGTCCGCCGTCCAGCTGCAAGGCGGTGCCCAGCAGCGTGTTCAAATTTGCAAGTACAGCGCTGCGCTGGGCCTCTGGCGCGCCCGCTGCAAAGCGCGCCAGCACGTCGCCATCGTCGTAAATGGCCTGCAGAGCGTCGTGCGGGGGAAGCTTGGCAACCCAACCGAGCCACCGGGTCAGCGTCACCGCGATGGTGTTGGGGCTGCCGTCCAGAACAGCCTGCTCCTGCAACAGTTGGAACCAGGAGACCGGCCTTGCTTGCTGCAACAGGGCAAGCTCCACCAGCGCCGTGTCTGCCAGCCCGAAGAGGGGCGATTTGAGAACGCGCGCCAGAGAAAGGTCATGCTCTGGCGACACCAGGACGTCCAGCAGGGCCACGATGTCCTGAATTTCGCAGCAGTCATTCAGCTCGGTCTTCTCGCCGATCTGCGCGGCAATGTGCAGCCTGCGAAGTTCGTCCTGCAACGGCGCCAGACTGGCTCGTTTGCGCGACAACGCCATGATGTTGTGTGGTGGCGTGCCAGCCTCAATCTGCAACGCAATCCAGGCGGCGGCCTGGCGCGCTTCGAGTGTGCGCAGGGTTTCTTCAGGCAAGTGCTGGGGTGTCGTCAGGCTATCGCGCCATTCACCGTCCTGCACCTGGCGGCTCCCACCATCGGCCGCATCGCGCGCGATGGGCGGCAACTGGCAGACGCTGCCGTCCATGGTCGCGCTGGTGGTGTGCACCCTGAAGCCGTGGAAAAGCCCTGCACTTTGCACCGCTGACATGACCCGATTGACGGTGGAGATCACCTGCACCGCGTTGCGCCGGGTGTGGTCGCATTTCAATAGATCACCACCCAGACCCTGGCGCACAAAGGCCTGGGCGGCCTTGAAAACCTGGGGCTCGGCGCGGCGAAACCGGTAAATGCTCTGCTTCGGATCACCCACCAGAAATACACTGGGCGCTGCACCGCCGCCACTGCCCGCATAGCTTCCCAACCATGACAGCAATGCCTGCCACTGCAACGGGTTGGTGTCCTGAAACTCGTCGATGAGCAGGTGCTTGACGGTAGCGTCAAGGCGTTGCTGGACCCAGCCAGAAAGCACGGCATCGCCCAGCATGACGCGTGCAGCCCGCTCGACATCATTCATGTCCACCCAGCCGCGCTCACGTTTCAAGGCGGCGTAGGCTTCTATCAACACGCGGCTGAGGCGAACCATGCGTTGCTGATGTTGCCACGCATCATGCTGATTGCTCGCAGCAAGCACCTTCGCCACCACATCCTGCGCGGCCCGAACGCGCTCTATGCCCACAATTTTTTCACCAAATTTGCGTGCTGTGCCCTCCTTGGTCAATAGCGCGGCAAATGCAGCCGTGATATCGCCGCTGACCACCGCGGCCTGCAACTCGGCGCCTTTGGCCGAAAAACTGGGCGCCCTGGCCCGGCCCAATGCAACCGCAGCATCGTCCAGATGTTGCTTGTTTTCAGGTCGCTGCGTGATGAAGTTTTCAGGCAAGGCAAGCCCGTCAAAATCTGCAAACTGCTGCGTGAAGTGAAGCACCGAGATGTCAACTACGCCTTTCGCATCAGCCAATGCAAATTCAACCCGCTTGTCCAGCGCCGATTGCAGCGCTTTTTCAGCTTGAAACCGGCCATGCTGCAGCACTAGCTCCGTGAAATCGCCGTGCAATGCAGGCTGGTCAACCAAAGCTGCGTAAAAGCGCCGCCAAACCAGCGCTTTGGCCGTTGCGTCGTCTTCCAGCAGCTCGTACGCTAATGGCAGTTCCAGTTGTTGCAGGATCGCCAGGGGAGCGCTTCGCAGCAAGGCGGCAAACCAGCTGTGGAAGGTGCGAATCTGCACTTGGCGCCCGGTCAACAACAAGTTTTCGTAGAGCTTTGAAAGGGCACTGGCCAACCGCGCCAAAACCTGCGGGTCATCCAGCCCTGAAACGCCGCGCAACGCCAGCTCACTGGCAAGGGTGGCGGTGTCGGCTTCGGCAAACTCGGCCAGCCATTGGTACAGGCGCTCGCGCATTTCGCTGGCGGCGCGTTTGGTAAAGGTGATGGCCAGAATTTCATGCGGCTGGACCCTGGGCAGACCCGTTGATGCGTCAGCACCGTCAAGCAGCGCGCGCACGATGCGCGAAACCAGCATCCAGGTCTTGCCCGCACCGGCGCACGCCTCAACCGCGACATTGCGACGCGGATCGCAGGCAATCGCATAAAACAGCTCTGAAGAGACGGCGTGCCCGTTGTGCTCAAACGCCGCCTGTTGTGGCGGATTCGAAGGAACGCCTGAGGCTACCGCGCTCATGCCAGCGTCCACATGTCTTTGCGGCACAAGCCACGCGCTGCGCAGAAGTCGCAGGCCTTGCCCTCGCCCATCGCTGCCAGCCGGGCACCCTGATTGATCCGGCTCACATCTTCGAGAATGCCGTCGATCAACTGGTCGCGAAGCGCCACAATGTCAGGTTGCCCGTAGGTTCTGGTGGGCTCCTTCTCACCCAAATTGATGTAGGCCGCGTCCAGTGTGTCATCGCTCATCAGGGCTGCATAGAAAGCCAATTGAGTGTCTTCTGAATCTGCCTTGATGCGCTGCGCCGTTGCGGCTCTGGCTTCAGTCTTGTAGTCCATCACCAACGCGGTGCCGTCGGGCAACTGGTCCAGCCGGTCAATTTTCCCAACCAGCGTCAAGTCACCAAGACGGGCTTCTTTCCAGAATTCGCCATCCTGGTAGCTGGTGCCCCGGGCCTCGTGCTCTGCCAGCCAACGCAGGTAGCCTGTACGCAAGCGCGGCCAACTGGCGGCAAAGGGCAAGAACTCGGCACCGGCCAACCCCAAGGCGCGCGATGCCTGGTCTGCCGCTGTATTGATCATCGTTTCGCGAACAACGAAGTCAAAGGAAGGCGATTCTTTCAAGGCTTCGTGAAAAAGCTTCAACAGGCTGTGCAGCCAATTGCCAAAATCACGTTTACCAGGGTCAAGATCAAGCTCATCCGACTCTTGAAGTTTGAGCTGACGCAATGCGAAAAACCGGTACGGGCAACGGCGCAGGTCTTCATAGGCGCTGGACGACAAGCGCACCACCGGCAAAGACTCGGCCCTGGGCGCGGGCATCGTCACTGGCTTGACCGACAGCTCGCGCAGGACTCGGGGGTCGGTCGGCTCATCAATTTGAACTTGCAACTGCAGCAGTTGCAGCAGTGGACTTGGCATCAGGCGATCCCCAGAATCACTGGTTCGCCACAAAATGTCGATTTTTGGCGTCTGCAACGCGTAGTGCCATGCCTCTCGGGTGGCATCAGCCAAGGCGTCATGGGACGGCAAACCCAGGAGCATGCGCTGGGCAGTCGTCCACTGACCCGGCGGTTCTGCAACCACAGGCAAGCTGCGTTCGTCACATCCCGGCATCACCACAGCAGGCAAAACCCGCCCCAACAATTGACTCAGCGGCAGGATTACCACCTGCTCCCCGGCTGGATGCGTTGGGTTGAAACTTTCAGCTTCAAGCGTATGGCTGACCCAGGCTGTGAAGTCCACGGCGCTCACCCGCAACGGGAAATTGGAAAACACATCAGCCGCTTCCGCGCCTTCGGTGAGCCGCAGGGCTTTCAGCACGGCTTTGCCAGCGGCGTCAGACGCCAACGCCGACCACTGCCCCGTCGCATGAAGCGCTTCGCGAAGATCATGCAGCCAATCAGACAGGCTGCGGCTTTGAACGAGTTTTGCACGCACCTGATTGACCCGCTCGACGAGTTCGCTGCTGCCAGCTGGTGCATCGGGCCGCCAAACTGACGCCGTACGCCATTCGCGCACGCCCGCTTTGCGCCAGGCAGACTCTGCTGCAGCGACCTGGCCTGGGTCAAAGGCTGGTGCATTCTTGAGCCAGTCCAGCGCCGCATCTGTCGAGGCATCCCAACGGCTGGCGCGCAGCAGGCTCATCAAAGTTGCAGCAGCACGGGTGGTGGACAGTTTCCAGCCGGTCTCATCGCGCACCCTGATGCCGCGTTCACCCAGCATGGCCCGCACGCGGCGGGTCAGAAGTCGGTCGTTGGCCACCAGTGCGACTGGGGCTCGCCCTTCACACAGGTGCATGAGCACACAGGCTGCGGCCGTTTGCGCTTCGTCCTCGGAATCCTGCAAGGCATGAATTGCCAGGCCAGCAGGTTTTTCAAAGCCGCGTCGGTTTGAAGCCGCAGACGGTGCGCCAGCTTCAAAAAATGCCAGGCAGACACCACGATCACCAGCGGCCAGGCGCAGCGCATTCGCGAGGGGCTCAGACAGGAAACCTTCCAAAACCACCAGAAGGCCGGGCGTTTCGCGAAACAGTGAATCCGTGACATAACTGGAATTTGCTGCCCAGGCCAGCGCAATTTGCCCCACGGCGGCCTCCATTGCGAGTACTGGTGCATCCATGCCGATGGCCAATTCTTCACGCAAGCGCAGCCCCCACGAGGTCCGTTCATTCGGATGGATTGCTGCGGCCACTTTGGCCAGACTCCAGGCAGCCTCCATGACGCGTTGCGCCAATAGAGACTTCAGATTTTCCTGCGTGGTCAAACCGGCGCGCAGCAAAAGGCTGCCGGCTGTCAGCACGTCAACCGCTGCATCCAGGCGAAGGTCATCGGGGGCGGCAGTGAATCCACCAACGCTTGACGTCCAGTTCTGGGTGGTTTCAAAACGCGGTATAAATTGAGCGCCTTCACTGGCGATTTGCCAGGCGATGCGCGCCTCTTGAATCAGCTGTGCGTAAGGCACCAACACCACGGTCTGGGCGGCGTGAATTTCACGGCGCGCCATTTCGGAACGAATCCGATCCATGACGGCCTGCCAGGCAATCGTCGCATGATGGTTTTTTGCTATTTCGTTCATAGCATTACGGGCTGGCAATGAATTTCACGCGGGAGCTTGGTTTCTGTCACAATTTCCCCACTTTACCTGTACCCCTCAACTCACCCAAGGAAACCAACATGGCCAGCGAACTCACCCAGCAAGCCTCTGTCGCATCCATCAAACATGTTACGGACGCTTCGTTTGAAGCCGATGTGCTGCAAAGCGTGCAACCAGTGTTGGTGGACTACTGGGCCGAGTGGTGCGGCCCTTGCAAAATGATTGCTCCGATTCTGGACGAGGTGTCGACCACCTACGCCGGAAAACTGCAAGTCACCAAGATGAATGTGGACGAGAATCGCGACATCCCAGCCAAGTTTGGCATTCGCGGCATCCCCACATTGATGATGTTCAAGGGCGGCGTACTGGCCGCCACCAAGGTGGGTGCCATGAGCAAAGCGCAAATGACAGCATTCATCGACCAGCAACTGGCCTAGAAAAATGCCCCCACGCTCCGCCGCTGCGCGGGTCGCTGCCCCCCAAGGGGGCTAATTTTTGGCTTCGCCGCTCTTCGAGAACTCGGGGCGGCCCAGCGAAAAATTGCCGGATAAACCATTCGCTGGCGTCGCTCGAATTCCTGTCATAATCCACCCAGTTCACCGGTTTCAGCCAAAACCGGTTCGAGTTCCCGGACAAGACCTGTGAGGTAGCGGCAAGCACCCACCTCACCCAATCTCCCCCAAATCGTTCCCTTTTTTCTGCGATTTTCCTGCCGATTATTTTCACCGAATTTCTCGCTGAAATTCCCAAACCACAGCCCCAAGGGGTCACCTTCATGCATTTAAACGAACTCAAGGCACTGCATGTGTCCGAAGTCCTCAAGCAGGCCGAAGAGCTTGAAATCGAAAACACCGGGCGCATGCGCAAGCAGGAGTTGATGTTTGGCATCATCAAGAAGCGCGCCCGCACTGGCGAGCAGATCATTGCCGATGGTGTCCTTGAAATCTTGCCCGACGGCTTTGGTTTTTTGCGCAGCCCTGACACCAGTTACACCGCCTCGACCGACGACATCTACATCAGCCCGAGCCAGGTGCGCCGTTTCAACCTGCACACGGGCGACATGATCGAAGGCGAAGTGCGCACGCCCAAGGACGGCGAGCGTTACTTTGCACTGAACAAGCTCGACAAGGTGAATGGTGACTCCCCCGAGAGCAACAAGCACAAGGTGATGTTCGAGAACTTGACGCCGCTGTTCCCCAAAGTCCAGATGAAGCTTGAGCGCGAAATCAAGGGTGATGAGAACATTACCGGGCGCGTGATCGACATCATTGCCCCCATTGGCAAAGGCCAGCGCGCCTTGCTGGTGGCGCCACCGAAAAGCGGCAAGACGGTGATGATGCAGCACATTGCCCACGCCATCGCCGCCAATTACCCAGACAGCCACATGATGGTGCTGCTGGTCGACGAGCGCCCGGAAGAGGTGACCGAGATGCAGCGCACAGTGAAGGGCGAAGTGATTGCCTCCACCTTCGACGAACCCGCTGCACGCCACGTGCACGTGGCCGAGATGGTGATCGAACGCGCCAAGCGCCTGGTGGAGTTGAAGAAAGACGTGGTGATCCTGCTGGACTCCATCACTCGGCTGGCCCGCGCCTACAACAACGTCGTGCCATCGTCTGGCAAGGTTTTGACGGGCGGCGTAGATTCCAACGCGCTGCAGCGCCCCAAGCGTTTTTTGGGTGCGGCCCGCAACGTCGAGGAAGGCGGCTCGCTGACCATCATTGCGACGGCTCTGGTCGATACCGGCAGCCGCATGGACGAGGTGATTTTTGAAGAGTTCAAGGGCACTGGCAACAGCGAGATCCACCTCGACCGCCGACTTTATGAAAAGCGGGTGTTCCCGTCGATTCAATTGAATCGAAGCGGCACACGTCGGGAAGAATTACTGTTGCAGCCAGAGGTTCTGCAGAAAACCCGGATATTGCGCCAATTCCTGTACAACATGGACGAAATTGACGCCATGGAACTGGTGTTGAAGCAAATGAAGGGCACCAAGAACAATCTGGAATTTTTTGAGCAGATGCGTCGAGGCGGCTGAAACGGTCACTGTCTCCCGCGAAGGCTAACTTTCCTTGGGGCGGCCCGTCTGCAAGTTGCCCTTGAAAATGTTTATAATAGAAAGCTAACCGCGAAAAGTACGCCGGAATCGTCCGGTGCGGCTGACGCATCTGAACTTAAGGAAAAGTCCATGAAAGAAGGCATTCACCCCAATTACCGCGAAGTCTGTTTTATGGACTTGTCCAACAACTTCAAGTTCGTGACGCGTTCTTGCGCCAACGCCAAGGAAATGATCAAAATGGAAGATGGCCGTGAGCTGCCACTCTACAAATTGGACACTTCGAGCGAGTCACATCCGTTTTATACCGGCACACAGAAGTCTGTAGACAACATGGGTGGTCGTGTTGAGCGCTTCCGCAACCGCTTCGGAAAGACTGCCGCGAAGTAAACTGGCTAGGCGCAAGCACCCTCGCCGCCAAGGGCAGCCGGTTTACCGCGCTGCCCTTTTGCTTTTTTGGCGCATGATGTCAATGCGGCTTCACGAAACTAAAATAAACGATCAGGCCGAAGCGTGAACCAGCCCAGTCCCGCCATAGTTGCACAAGGCGCCGTGCGGCGCTTGCCGCGTATCGCCTTGTGGCTGTTTTGCATCGCCTACGTGCTGCCAGGCTTCGTAGGACGGGGGCCCTGGAAAAGTGCCGACATGACTGCCTTTGGCTATATGTTCGAGTTGGCACGCGGCCAGCCGAACTGGTTCAACCCTCCTCTCTTGGCAGGGTTGGCGCCCAGCGTTGATGGCCCGCTTCCCTATTGGCTGGGTGCCTGGGCCCTCATGCTTGCGCCTCCATGGATTGCGCCAGATTTTGCCGCTCGAATACCGTTCATTCTGCTGCTTTCCATGACGCTGGTTGCCACTTGGTACGGCACCTATTACCTTGCACGCAGCCCTCAAGCCCAACCGGTTGCGTTTGCATTTGGAGGTGAAGCCAATGCACCCGACTATGCGCGTGCAATTGCCGACGGTGGGCTCCTTGCCTTCATAGCCAGCCTGGGGCTGGCCCAACTCTCCCACGAAACAACACCGGCAGTGGCGCAGCTCTGCTTTACCGCGTTGACATTTTTTGCGTTTTCAGCGTTGAATTACCGAGTGCTCGCACCCGTCGTGGGCGGGCTTGTCGGGCTGGCTGGACTGGGCCTGTCCGGCGCGCCAACACTCGCTGTTTTGTTGGGCCTGGGCGGTGCGGCCATCCACCTCCTTGATCGCAGCGCTGATTCACAAGAGCGAACGGACAACGCCTCAAAGCGAATGCTTTGGACTTGGTTGATCGCGTCCGTCACTGTTGGGGTTGCGGCGTTGGCGTCAATTCTGGATTTGTGGCATTGGCGTATCGATCTGCCAGGCGCAACGTGGGCCGACTGGCGCGGAATTGGCCGCCTGCTGCTCTGGTTTACCTGGCCGGCCTGGCCGCTCGCAATCTGGACTGTGTGGCGCTGGCGGCTGCAATTGGGCCAGCTCAAGCGTGGAATTCTTCACCGGCATTTGGCATTGCCACTCTGGTGGATCGTCGTAATGTTGGGCAACACGGTCCTGACGGGTGCGGGTGATCGAGCACTGCTTCTCGCACTTCCCGCGCTTGCGGCATTGGCGGCTTTTGCCCTGCCCACCTTGAGCCGCAGTGTCGCTGCGCTGGTTGACTGGTTTACCCTGCTTTTTTTCACCGGTTGTGCGACCATCATTTGGGTCGTCTGGATCGCCATGCAAACCGGGGTGCCGCCCCAACCCGCAGCCAATGTGGCTCGGCTTGCGCCAGGTTTTGTGCACAGTTTTACCTACACCGCGTTCTTGCTGGCCATTGCAGCGACGATCGCATGGGGATGGCTGGTGAAGTGGCGTGTTGGCCGGCACCAGGCTGCGATCTGGAAAAGCCTGGTACTGCCAGCCGGCGGCGCCGCCTTGTGCTGGCTTCTCCTGATGACGCTATGGCTGCCGCTCCTGGATTTCGCGCGCAGCTACACGGTGCTCGCGCAAAGCATCAAGCGCGTTGTGGGCGACCCGGCATGTGTCGAAATCCACGCACTTGATCGCGGCCAGACCGCAGCATTTCAGTTTCACGCAAATTTGAAACTCAGAACCGCTGGTGCCGTGGCCCGATGCGACTGGCTGCTGGTTGACCGCGACGCGACAGGCTCACTGGCTAACGCGGTCGACATGACCGAGTGGACACCCCAGTACTTCGGCTATCGCCCTTCCGACCGCGACGACGACGTGCTGCTGTACCGGCGGCTGGCCCGGGCTGTGCGCTGACCCAGCCTGTACTTTTTGCATTGCCGCCAACATTGTCAGACTTCCGTTTCATTTCACGCCACGCTGCGACGGTACTGGTGGGCCAACTCGCGGTGATGGCCTTCAGCGTGACCGACACCATCGTCGCGGGTCGTTATTCAGACCAATCGCTCGCTGTTCTGTCGGTGGGTTCCGCCGTGTACGTCAGCGTGTTTGTGGCGTTGATGGGTGTGCTTCAGGCCTTGCTGCCAGTATGGGCCGAACTTCATGGCGCAGGCAAGCCTCTTCGGGTCGGGCAGTCGTTCCGGCAGGCACTGTACCTCTGCGCAATCACCATCGTGCTGGGAACTGGCCTGCTGGCATTTCCAGGCGCCATGTTGCGCTGGACCGAAGTGCCTGAGGCTCTTTGGCCCGGCATTGAGAGCTATCTGGCCGTTCTGGCAATGGCGCTGCCACCAGCACTGCTGTTCCGGATGTACAGCACCTTGAACCAGAGCCTCGGACGTCCACTGTTTGTGACGGTGCTTCAAATTGGATCCCTGTTTGTCAAGATTCCACTCTCCATCTGGTTTGCCTTCGGTGGTTTGGGGTTGCAGCCCCAAGGCGCAGTAGGCTGTGCCTGGGCGACCCTGGTGGTCAACTACGGCATGTTTGCGGTGGCACTGTGGATGGTGAGAACCCGGGAACTCTATCGCCCTTTCGCCATCTGGCATGCGCTGGAGGCACCGAAATGGCGGGAGATCGCCGGTTTTGCAAAACTGGGGGTGCCGGGTGGGTTGGGCATCATGGTCGAGGTTACCTCCTTCACCCTGATGGCCTTGTTCATTGCCCGCTTGGGAACCGTAGCCGCCGGCAGCCACCAAATCGTCTCCAACCTGGCCGCCTTGCTGTTCATGGTGCCACTTTCAATTTCAATCGCAGCAAGTTCGCGCGTCAGCTACTGGCGAGGTTCAGGCAATCCCGAAAAAGCCCGAGCTGCAATTCGCCTCGGATTCAAGATGGTCGTTTCAACCTCCCTGTTCTCCAGTGGCTCGCTCTTTCTAGCCCGTGCGATCGTCATTCCGATCTACACACTGAACCCTGAAGTGATCGCGATGACGTTGCCACTGTTGACATGGGTGGTCGTGTTTCACCTGTTTGACGGGCTGCAGGCCCTGTGCGTATTCGTATTGCGATGCTTCCGGGTCGCGATTGCACCCCTTGCTGTGTACACCGTGCTGCTCTGGGGTGGTGGACTTGGGGGCGGCTACCTGCTGGCCTACCGCGGGCTTGGACCCTGGCCCGCAATGGGCGCAGCGGCTGCGTTCTGGATTGCCAGCACGGTGTCCCTGGGGGCTACGGCAGCAATTCTTTGTCTGATTCTTTTCCTCGTGGCCAAGCGGGAGCTTCGATCCCATTGACCCGCGGCGCGGCCTCTGCAAATCGAACCCGGTTGCCGGAAAACACAATCGAAAACCGTGAACCCTTGCCAGGCGTGCTTTTAATATTGAACTCAGCACCATGCCGTTGCGACACATGCTTGACGATGGCGAGTCCCAGACCGGTCCCGCCTGTTTCACGTGACCGGCTGCGATCTACCCGATAAAACCGTTCTGTCAGGCGCGGAATGTGTTCTGCCGCAATCCCGGGCCCTGTGTCCTGCACCGAGAATTCACCCCTTCCGTCATCAAGCCGGCGCCATTGAATCAAAATGCTGCCGCCC
>JANMCB010000259.1:0-11242 GCA_031360805.1 Rhodoferax sp. | reverse complement strand
AGTGAAACCAGCGGCCAAGCGCAAGGTGAAGCCATCTGCCCGGCGTGCGTAGGACGACCCTTTACGTTTTTGCTGCACCAACACATTCGTCAGCCCGGCCGCGTCGTATCATGAAGGCATCCAACTACCCAGTGAAAATGCCCGATGAAAGATGCGTTGACGGATTCAAAGGGCAACGCAGAGCCTGCGCGATACGCGCTGTTGCGCAGGCTGCAACCCGCTATGCGGCACCAGATGGCGGGCGGATTTCAGCCCGTCACCATGTTGGCGGCAATCATTGAAAAACGCCTTCAGGCGGCCACGCCTGACTTGGCAGCTTTGGGCAAGACCAGCGGTGACATCCGCGCGATTTCCACCTCCGCGACGCGCTCGAGCCTTGATTTGATCGCCTGGATTGCACCCGACCCTGCGGCGCATGTGCCGCTGGACAAGGGCGTCCTGGATGCATTGCACCTGGTCGCGACCGAGCTTTCGATCCGGGGATTCAAGTGCGTCAACCAGACTGGCGGTGTGGGTGATGAAGTCCAGGTGCAGCAGGTGCGCGGGGTTTTCGTCGCCGGGCTCCTGGCCCTGACTGACGCCGCAGAAGCCCCCAGGAACGTGCTGATCGCGGCGGGGCGCGAAGGCCACGCCATGGTTTTGACCATCGCCCTGACCAAGGAGCCGGATACGCCCGCCAGAAGCGCATTTGAGCAGGACTTTCGGGTCAGCTTGCCAATTTATCGCAAGATTGAATGGTGCGATGTGGAGGCGATAGCGTTGGCTGACGGAGTTTCCTTGAGCCATGGATCATTGAACCTGGTTTTGCACCTTCCCATCGCCTCCCGCTAGGCCTGTTCACGCTCATCGGCTAGAGCTCTGGGTCTGGAAATTTGGAGATCCCGAAGTCGCCAAACAGGTTTACCGTCAATAAATTCGCAACGTTTGTTTTTTTGCGCCGATTTGCTGCTACAAACGCGCGATGCGTATACGGGTGTTTATCGTCTTGATGGTGGCGGCTGTCATGGTGCCTTTGGTCCTTGCTTCGGCGCTTGCTGTGAACAAGATTCGCCAGGAAGAAAACGCAGCAGCCATCGCCAGTCTGAAAAAGACGGTGGAAGCGATTTCGCTGATGGTTGACCGGGACATACAGTCTTCTGTAGCGGCACTGCGCGCATTGGGCAATTCAGAACACCTGCAAACCGGTAATTTCGAGGCTTTTTACGCCCAGGCGAAAGCCATCAACACGTCGCCGCAAACATGGACCGCGCTGTTTGAGGCGGACGGAACGCAGGTTCTGAGTACCAACCTGCCGTTCTTGCCAAGACCTGTGACACCGCCGATGGCAGCCTTGCCGGGCACAGTGGCCAAAGTGCACGCTACGCAAAAGCTGGTTGTTTCAGATGTGTTTTCGAGCCCGGTAACGGGAAACCAGCGCATCGCCGTTTACGTGCCGAGCGCGTCAGCGGGTGCAAAAAGTTACGTGGTTGCCCAGGGTTTTGCTCTGGACCACTGGAAGGACATTGCAAAACAGCACAATGTGCCGCCGGACTGGATTGTTGCGGTGATCGACCGTGCTGGCCGTTTCATTGCACGCAGCCACAAGAGCGACCAACTGCTTGGGCAGCCCGCCAGGCCCGAGCTGGTTGCTGCAGCAGCGCAGAAAAACGATGGATTGATCCGGCATTCGACGCTGGAGGGCATCGAGTCTTACGACGCGTTTGATCACTCTGAGATGACGGGCTGGACCATCGCCGTGGCAGCCCCGGTTGCCTCTGTTGATGCGCCGGTGGTTCGCGCAGTGCAAATTGCGGTGGCAGGCTTTATGGCCGCCTTGATTGTGTCGGGAATTTTGGCCACCGTATTGGGTCGGCGTTTGATCACGGCCCTGCAAAGCGCCGGCACGGCAGCGGTGTTGTTGGGACAAGGCAAAACCCCCAAAGCTGCCGAGACCTCGATTTTGGAGGTGGACGCCCTGAATCAATCCCTTGCCAATGCAGGCGAACTGCTTGAGCGGGAACGCCAGGCGCGACAGGCCGCGGAGGTAGAGCGCGAGCGGCTGCTGGAAGTTGAGCGATTGGCACGCGATGTGGCGCAAAAGGAAAACACCGCCAAAGACCACTTCCTGGCCATGCTGGGGCATGAGCTGCGCAACCCGCTGGCGGCAATTTCCGGCGCAGTTTCCGTGTTGACGCGTGGCAGCAAGGACACGCTGGACGCCGACCGTTACCTGGGCATCATCCGCAGGCAAAACCGTCACCTGGTTCATATCATTGACGACTTGCTGGACATGTCCCGCCTGATCGCCGGAAAAATCGTCCTGGACCCGCATCCTGTGGACCTGGCCGAATGCCTTCAAAGCTGTGTCGAGGGGTTAAGAGCAGCACAGCGAACCACAAACCACACCCTCAAAGTCACCGCTTTGCCAGCCTGGGTCAACGCCGACCCAGTGCGAATTGAACAAGTCCTCATCAATCTCATCGGCAACGCGCTCAAATATTCGCCAGCAGGCAGCATCATCATGATCGACCTGCACCAGGCCGACGGCATTGCCGTGTTGCGGGTGCAGGATCAGGGCACTGGCTTGACGCCGACGCTGATGGCTCAGGTGTTCGAGCCCTTTGTGCAGGGCCCGGTACCGCTCAATGTAAGTCCGAGTGGCTTGGGCATTGGCCTGGCGCTGGTGCGTCAATTGATGGAACTGCATGGCGGCACGGTCTCGGTCGCAAGCGCGGGCGCCGGTCAGGGCAGCACGTTCACCTGCAAGTTTCCCGTAATTGCAGCTCCCAGCAGCGTGCCTGGTTCGGAGTTTTCCCCGTTGATGGCCGCCAGGCATCGCACACTGCTCTACGTTGAGGACAACGCTGATGCACTCGCTGTCATGTCGGAAATGCTCAGGTTGTCGGGCTACACGGTGATCGAGGCATCATGCGGCTTGGATGCAGTGACTGCGGTGCGATTGAAGCTGCCGGACGCGGTTGTGCTGGATCTGGGCCTGCCCGACGTGAACGGATACGAAGTGGCGCGGCTGATTCGGCAGCTACCGAACGGGCACGACCTGCCAATCATTGCGCTGACGGGCTATGCAAACTCACCTGATGAAGGCTCAGCCGCTCAGTTTGGGTTCAGCGCGCATTTGGTCAAGCCCGTAGACCCGGAAGAACTGACACGCACGCTGGATGCGCTGCTTGCCGCAAAGGCTTAGGTTCAAATGTTCAACAATTGCTATATTATTAGTAGCAATAAATATAATAAATACGAGGGATAGAGGCCTAAGCCATTGGTATTTTGGTCAATTTTTTCCGAATTGGCCCTTAATATACCCAATTTAGGTATATTAAGGTGCTTTTTGACTCCGTTTTTAGGAGGCACCCTTGACGATTCAGCGACCATTCAGCGACCATTCATCGACGTTTTAGCTTGCCTTGCGCACACCCCGCAACTCCTGCATGCGCTCGTTGAAGTATTGCTCCACCGTATAACGTTCTGACAGGATCACCTCACGATTTGGGTGCAGGAACAGCGGCATGGAAATGCGTGATTTTTTAGCCGCCGGGCCGGTGGGGTTGAGCACCCGGTGCACGGTGGACGGGTAGTAGTGCCCCGAGGCTTCTTGCAGCATGTCGCCGATGTTGACGATCAGCAGGCCAAAATCACAGGGCACGTCGTGCCAGGCTTTGTCCTTGCCCATCACCTGAAGGCCGGGCTCGGTCGCGGCGGGCAGAATCGTCAGCAGGTTGATGTCGCCATGCGCGGCGGCCCGCAGCGCACCCGGGTCCTCCAGGCCCGACAGCGGCGGGTAATGCAGCACGCGCAGCAAAGTCTGCTCGCACCCTTTGATCATGTCGGGCAGCGGCATCGAATAACGGGCCTTGACATCGGGCGGCGAGTTGTCTTCGACCCACTGCAACAGTTGCGCTGCAAGGCGGCTGCCCGCAGCGTAATAGCGTCTGGCTGCGTCGGACACTTCGGTTGGGTAGCGGCCCCACGGAAAGATGTGAAAAAACTCTTTCAGATCGCGTTGCGTGTGGTCTTTGGCGGTTTCGGAGATGGCGGGTGAAAAGTAGCCGTCCAGCTTG
Organism: Rhodoferax sp.; assembly: GCA_031360805.1. GTDB lineage: Bacteria > Pseudomonadota > Gammaproteobacteria > Burkholderiales > Burkholderiaceae_C > JANYCG01. The sequence goes on along the minus strand of JANMCB010000259.1, from coordinate 7,184 downwards.
ATGGGGTCCTGCGGGTAGCGGTTCTTGGCATCTGACGCGAAAAACCCGACCCACTCGGCATAGATTCCTTCGACCAGAGCCTGATCGAGCGGGTGGTTTGACAGCACGCCAAAACCGGTTTCATGCAGGCTGGTGCAAAAGTCCTGTGCGGCGTTGGGGTGCCTGTAATCAACGATGGGCAACTGCATGTCGGCCTGCCTTTCAAAACGTGGGTTGTCGGGACTACCGGGATGCCTTGGCCGGGTTCGCGTGCGCCAGCCAGTTGCCCATCATCGCGTCTTCAAACGCTGTGTTGCAAGCCGGTGCATCGACCTGCATGCAGACCTGGGTGAGTGGCAGTTCCTTACCCCAACCGCCCTGCGGATAGTCAATGAAGGATTTCCGGTCCAGCATGGTTTGCCCCTGCGCCAGCCCGTCGGTCGCAACCCGCACCCGGCCTTGTTCCAGCGTGAACAGCTCGGGATTCGTCAGGAAAATAAAGGCCAGCACGTCGTGGCCGAAGCAGCCGTGAATTTTTGCCACATGCGGGTACAGGCCGCTGTAAAAATCGGCATAAAAATCAACGGCATGCAGCAGCGTGTCGGTTGCAATGTGGTTGTGTCGCGCAGCGATCTTCTGGAACAGTACCACCGGCATGATGACCTGGTGCGTCACATCCAGGCCCACCATTGTCAGCTTCCACCCGGCGGTGAAAACCATGTCGGCAGCATGCGGGTCGCCCCAGATATTGGCCTCGGCTACCGGGGACACATTGCCTGGCTCGGCGATGGTTCCGCCCATCAGGATGACTTCGCGCAATAACGTCGGCAGCGCGGGCTCCAGCTTCAGGGCCAGCGCCAGGTTGCCCAGCGGGCCAACCGCCACCAGCGTGATGTCGCCGGGAGAAGCGCGCGCCGTGTCCACAATGAACTGGGCGCTGGACCTTGGGTCGATCCGGTGGGTGGTCGCCACACGGTGCGGCAGGTTGCCCAGGCCATCGGCCCCGTGAATATGCGCGGGCGGCACCTCGCCCGGTTTCATCCAGGGCGTTTTCACGCCTTGGGTGACGGGAATGGTTCGCCCGGCAATCTCCGTGAGGTAAAGCGCATTGATCGCCGCCTGCGCGACCGTCACGTTGCCATAGGTGGTGGTTACGCCTACCACGTCAATGGCAGGGTGGGCCAGCGCGTAATACAGCGCCATGGCGTCGTCAACACCGGGGTCAGTGTCATAAATTACTTTGCAATTGCTTGGGGTCATGGGTGGGGAAAATTCTTTAAAAAGATTTGCAGTTCAGGTTGGGTCGGGATGCTGCTTTGCGCCCCCGGGCGGGTGCAGGCCAGTGCACCTGCCGCACAGGCCACGCGCATGGCCATCGGCACGCTTTGTCCCTGGCTTAACGCCGCTACAAACACGCCGCAAAAGGTGTCGCCCGCGCCGGTGGTGTCAACGGGGGTCACCGGGAAAGCGCTCTGTTTGAAGATTTGGCCATCGGTTCGGGCCAACGCGCCCTGGCTGCCCAGAGTGACCACCACGCAGGGCACGTCGATTCGTTCCAGGCACTCGGTAACGTTGCCGTTGTGGTTGGAAATCGCCGCAAGCTCACCTTCATTCACCATCAAGATGTCAATGGCTGACAGCAACTCGGCTGGCAGAGGTTGGGCCGGTGCAGCATTCAGCGCGACCGCCACGCCATGCGCCTTCGCCGCTTTGGCGTAGGCGATGACGGTCGCCAGCGGCGTTTCCAGTTGCAGCAGCAAGTGGCTCACGCCCGCCAACGAAGGAAGGTCTTGCGCCGCGAGAGCGTTGTTGGCACCGGGTGCGACGGTGATGGCGTTTTCGCCGTCGTCGCTGACACAGATGAATGCGGTTCCGGTGGGTTGACCAGCCACGCGCTTGACATGCAGTTGCACGCCCGCTTCGTTCAAAGAGCCTTCGAGCGGCTCTGCAAAAGCGTCGGCGCCCAAGCCCAGCAGCATTTGGGTGCTGGCGCCACCCGCGCGGGCGCAGGCCACCGCCTGGTTGGCACCCTTGCCACCCGGGAAAGTCTTGAAGTCAAAACCCAAGACTGTTTCACCCGGTGCCGGAATGTGATTGGCGCGCACGACGAAATCAAGGTTGGCGGAGCCGGCCACAAGTATCATCAGATCTTTCGTCATCGAGTTGAGTCTGAACATTGTATAAATCTGAAAGGCCCTTGCCAGACGGGCAGTTTGTGGTGGCTGTGGGAGCCGCCAATATGGATGTTTCGGCCGCCACGCGAACCCCGCTGGCATCGCACGATTCCACGCCGGGCGAAATTCACTGCGCCGCAGGCGGCGTGGCACGCAATGTGTCTGAAAACCTGGCCCGTCTTGCGGTTGACGTGCGTTTGATCACCGTGGTGGGTGACGATGTATTTGGAGCGCGCTTGCGCGACGAAACTTGCCAAGTTGGCGTCAATGTCGACGCGATGCGCACGCTGCCGGGTCAACGTACCGCCAGCTACATGGCGATTCACGGGCCCGCAGGCGACATGGCGGTGGCTGTCAACGACATGGCCATCCTTGAGTGCCTGACGCCGGCGGCTTTGGAACCTTACGCAACCTTGCTTGAACGCGCTTCTTGCATCGTGCTGGATTGCAATTTGACGGCACAGTCGCTGGATTGGCTGATGGATCGCTTCAAAACGTTGCCAATCTTTGTTGACGGCGTTTCTGTTGTGAAATGCACAAAGGTCGTTGCCATGCTTGGCTGGATCCATACGTTGAAAGTGAACCTGTTCGAGGCCCAGGCGCTAAGCGGGCTACCTGGCGAGTCCATTGACTCAGCTCGCCGCTGCGCCCGTCGTCTGCACGAGATGGGGGCGCGTCAGGTAGTGGTCAGTCTGGGCGCAGAGGGGGTTTGCTGGTGCGATGCAGACGGCGTCGTGGGCTACCAGTCGGCATCGTCGGGGCTCGAGATTGTCAGCACAACAGGTGCGGGTGATGCGCTGCTGGCGGGGCTGGTGCAGGCACATTTGCAGGGCAAAACTCTGCCAGATGCGGTTCAATGGGCGGTGGCCTGTGCGGAACTCACTCTGGGCAGTCGCAACGCAAACTCGCCCGCTCTGTCAACCCAAACGCTGATGGCGAGGCTGGCTGCAACCAGTGCAACGCCATCAGTGTGAGATCAATCGAAGCGAGCTGCTGCTTACCCCACTCACTCCCGCCACCTTTAATTCACGATGACCATTAGCCCTTTTACCCAATCAGAAATTCTGGACATTGCACCCGAAGTGCAGCATGCCCTGGCCAATGGACTGCCCCTGGTCGCGCTGGAGTCCACCATCATCTCTCACGGCATGCCGTATCCACGTAACGTGGCCACGGCTCTGCAAGTAGAAGCTGAAGTGCGGGCACACGGTGCTGTTCCTGCAACCATGGCCATCATCAAGGGGCGGCTCAAAGCCGGGTTAACTGCCGCTGAAATTGAGTTCTTGGGCAAAGAGGGGCCGTCAGTCACCAAGGTCAGTCGCCGCGACATTGCGTTTGTGGTCGCAGCCGGGCAGACCGGGGCCACTACGGTGGCGGCAACCATGATCATCGCGGCAAAAGTTGGAATTCGGATATTTGCGACGGGTGGAATCGGTGGGGTTCACAGGGGTGCGGCGCAAAGTTTTGACGTGTCGGCCGACCTTCAAGAATTGGCACAGACGCCTGTCGCCGTGGTGTGTGCAGGCGCCAAGTCAATTTTGGATTTGGGACTGACTCTGGAGTACCTGGAAACCCATGGCGTTGCCGTGGTTGGCTACCAGACCGACCTGCTTCCGGCTTTTTTCACACGGGGCAGCCGACATCCGGTGAATTACCGCCTCAACACTCCGTCAGAAATCGCCAGAGTGCTGCAAACGCATTGGTCTTTGCCCAGTCAAAGTGGCATGGTAATTGCAAATCCCATTCCGGAGCAGTTTGCACTGGACGGCACGTCGGTTGATGCTGCCATTGAGCAGGCGTTGCAGGAAGCTTTGCAACACGGCATTGGCGGCAAGGAGGCGACACCTTTTCTGTTGAAAAGGGTGAGCGAGATTACGGGTGGGGATAGCCTGGCGGCCAACATTCAGTTGGTGCTTAACAATGCCAGATTGGCGGCGGCCATCAGTGCAAGTCTTGTCATCCTGCAACGGGCCTGAGCCGTTTCAAACGCAAGGCGCTTGGGGCGTATCCATAGGGAAACCCTTGATTGCGAGCGTGGGGGGTCGCCATTACGCTAGGTGCTGGCCTGAAAAGTTAGTTATGCTCGAGCAAGCTGGGCGTTTTGGCCCTGACCAGAGTTTTTAACCATTCAAGAAGTGAGAAGATATGAAATTCAAAAATGTTGCGCGCTTGGGACTGTTGACTTCGGCGCTCGCCTTGAGCTTTTCGGTGGCGGCAGAGCCGGCCGTGGTGTTCGATATGGGTGGCAAATTTGACAAGTCATTCAACGAAGCCGCCTACCGTGGCATGGAAAAGTGGAAGAAGGAAACAGGCAAGCCCTACCTTGATTTCGAAATCTCCAATGAATCGCAACGCGAGCAGGCGATACGCCGCATGGCTGAACGCGGCGCCAGCCCGATCATCGGAATCGGGTTTGGACAGGCCTCCAGCATTGAGAAAGTTGCCAAGGATTTCCCCAAGCTGCAATTCGCCATCATCGACATGGTGGTGAACCTGCCCAATGTGCAGTCAGTCGTTTTTAAAGAGCAGGAAGGCAGCTTCCTGGTCGGCGCAATGGCCGCCATGGCAAGCAAAACCGGCAAGGTCGGATTTGTCGGCGGGATGGATATTCCGCTGATCCGCAAGTTCCAATGTGGTTACGAGCAAGGTGTCAAGTTTGCCAACCCCAAGGCCGAGGTTTTCGGCAACATGACAGGTACCACCGGCGCTGCCTGGAACGACCCGGCGCGGGGTGGCGAGCTGGCCAAGGCGCAGTTCGCAAAGGGCGCTGATGTGGTCTTTGCTGCGGCTGGCGGCACCGGGATGGGTGTTTACCAGGCTGCCAAGGATGGCGGCAAGCTGGCGATTGGTGTGGACAGCAACCAGAATCACATTCAGCCCGGCACGATGCTCACGTCCATGCTCAAACGTGTTGACGTGGCGGTCTTCAACGTTGCCATGGGCCACAAGCCCGGTGTGTCGGTGTTGGGCCTGAAGGAGGGCGGCGTGGACTACGCGATGGATGCCAACAACGCCAATCTGGTGTCCGCCGATATGCAGAAAAAAGTCGATGCGGCGAAGGCCGACATCATCAGCGGCAAGATCAAGGTCGCAGACTACATGGCCGACAACGCCTGCAAGTTCTGAATTGGGTCCGGCCGGGCCCTTGTTTGACGGCATGGTGCCTGAAGTGCCGGTCCAGCCCACATCGGAAAGGTCTGAGCTGACCGCCGCTCCCACTGCGGGCGACGGCTCGCAGCAAAGCAGCCTGGCCGTCGAAATGGTCGGCATCAACAAGCATTTTGCTGCCGTTGCTGCCAATTCGGAGGTCAGCCTGCGGGTTCAAAGTGGCACCGTGCATGGCATAGTCGGCGAAAACGGCGCCGGCAAGAGTACGCTGATGTCCGTGCTGTACGGCTTCTACCAGGCCGACAGCGGGCGCATTCAGGTGTTTGGCAAGCCGGCCAAAATCCGCAATGCAGACGATGCCATTGCACTTGGCATTGGCATGGTCCATCAGCATTTCATGCTGGTTGATACCCTTTCTGCGCTGGACAACGTCATGCTTGGTGCAGAGCCGCATTGGCTGCTGTTGCGTGCCCATTCGCAGGTTCGCGCGAAGCTCGACGATCTGATGCGAAGCACCGGTTTACAGGTTGATCTGGATGCCCTGGTGGCTGAATTGACCGTGGGTGACCGGCAGCGGCTGGAAATTCTCAAGGCGCTTTACCGGGGCGCGAAAATACTGATCCTTGACGAACCCACCGCTGTGTTGACGCCGCAGGAGACCCTGCAATTGTTCGAGGTGTTGCGGGTGCTCAGGTCGCAAGGAACCACGATTTTGCTGATCACGCACAAGTTGCGGGAGGTCATGGCCCTGTGTGACCGGGTAACCGTCATGCGCGCTGGCAAAGTCGTGCAGGAGCTGCCGACTGCAGAGGTCTCGATTGAAGGGTTGGCCGAGGCCATGGTCGGGCGCAAGGTCAACATCGGCCGAACGGAGGGCGCGCCCCGGTCAACCGGTCAGGTGTTGCTGCAAGCCACCCACATCACCGTGCGCGACAGCATGGCTGTGACACGACTTGATGACTTGAATTTGGTGTTGCGGTCGGGTGAAATTTTGGGCGTCGCGGGCGTGTCAGGCAACGGGCAAAGTGAACTGCTGGATGTGCTTTGCGGTCTGACCCATCCAGCGAAAGGGCAACTCCTGCTCAATGGCCGACAGTTCAGCGCCGGGGCCTGGCTTGACCCGTTGACTGCCCGCGCGTTGGGACTGGCGCATGTTCCCGAGGACCGTCATGCACGCGCCCTGGTCATGAGTTTTGCCGCTTGGGAGTCGGCGGTTTTAGGTTATGACGGCCGGCGCGAGTATGCGCGGTTTGGATGGATGATTCACCACCGCATGCGTAAGGCAACGGCCAAACTGATGGGCCGCTTTGACGTGCGACCACCGAATCCCGCCCTGGTGTGCAGCAAATTCTCGGGCGGCAACCAGCAAAAGCTGGTGTTGGCGCGTGAGATGGGGCAGTCGCCCAAAGTGTTGCTGGTCGGTCAACCGACGCGCGGTGTTGACATTGGTGCCATTGAATTCATCTATTCTCAATTGCGGGCAATGCGCGACAAGGGCTGGGCTGTGCTGGTGGTCTCCAGCGAGCTTGACGAGATTCTGGCGTTGGCAGACCGCGTCATGGTGATGAGTCATGGCCGCGTGACTGGCGAGCTTGCAATTGCCGACTGCACCGAGGCACGACTGGGCCTATTGATGACGGGCGGTTCCCATTGAGTGAATCGCAAGCATTGCCGCGTTGGGCCGATTTGGTGTTGCTGCCCATCGTGTGCCTGGCCGTTGCGCTGATGGTCGCGGCCGGTGTGGTCGCGCTGGTCGGACAAAACCCGATTGATGTGATTTCTGTGCTGGTTCGCGGCGCTTTTGGCACACAGCGAGGCATCAGCTACACCTTTTATTACGCCACCACCTTCATATTTACCGGGCTTGCGGTGGCGGTTGCGCTGCACGGTGGATTGTTCAACATTGGCGGCGAAGGGCAGGCC
>JANMCB010000209.1:0-3354 GCA_031360805.1 Rhodoferax sp. | reverse complement strand
CCCAAAAGCTCTGTTGGAAGCCTGCGCTGAACTGGTCAGGCTGGCCCTTAAATTTGACCATCCCACGGATGCCATCGTCGCGAACTTTTACCGGGTCAACCGGGGTTTGGGCCCACGCGAGCGCGCCACGCTGACCGAAACCGTCTACACCGTGCTGCGTAAAAAGCTGCTCTTCGATCACTTTGCACCGAGTGGCAGCGGCGCCAAGGAGCGCCGACTGGCGATTTTGGGATTTTTCGGTCCGCGTGATTTTTTGAAGGCAGCGCTTTCGGACCAGGAGAAAAACTGGCTTGACCAGTGTGACAAGATTGATGTCTCTCACCTGATGGAGCGTCAGCGGCACAACCTGCCCGAGTGGCTGGTCGAGGCCCTGAAAGCGCAACTGGGGACGGAGTTTTGGCCGCTGGTCGAAAGTTTGAATCAAACCGGCACGCTGGACCTGCGCGTCAACGCCCTCAAGGACAAACGTGCAGACGTGCAGAAGGAGCTTGCCAAGGCGGGCATCAAGTCCACACTGACGCCGTTTTCACCCATGGGGCTGCGCGTGGAGGGCAAGCCCGTGCTGAACAAGCTGGAAAGTTTTACGCGCGGCGCCTATGAAGTGCAGGACGAGGGCTCTCAGCTGCTGGCCATGTTGCTGGATGCCAAACGTGGCGAAATGGTGGTTGATTTTTGCGCTGGTGCGGGTGGCAAGACGCTGGCAATTGGCGCGGCAATGCGCAGCACCGGGCGTCTGTACGCGTTTGACACTTCGGGCCACAGGCTGGAGGCGCTCAAGCCGCGCCTGGCGCGCAGCGGGCTGTCCAACGTGCACCCGGCAGCGATTGCACATGAGCGCGACGACCGCGTGAAACGCCTCAGCGGCAAGATCGACCGCGTTTTGGTGGACGCGCCCTGTTCGGGTCTGGGCACGCTCAGGCGCAATCCGGACCTGAAGTGGCGTCAAAGCCTCAAAGCGGTAGAAGACATGGCAGTCACGCAAGCCGCCATTCTGGCCAGTGCCTCGCGTCTGCTGAAGCCGGGCGGTCGGCTGGTTTATGCCACCTGCAGTTTGCTGCCACAGGAAAACGAAGTGATTGCCGATGCGTTTACGGCCGGCCATGACGATTTCACGCCGCTGGAGGCGGGCGAAATTCTGGACCAATTGAAGGTGGAGCACGCCCAAACGCTTTGCTCGGGCGGCGAATCGGGTCAAAAATACCTTCGTTTGTGGCCGCATCGGCATGGAACGGATGGGTTTTTTGCCGCTGTTTGGCAAAAGAAATAGAAGTTTCCGTGAAATAGAGCCTGATTTGACGATTTTAATGGTCTGTTAGGTGTTTTTTTGATTTTCGTCCCCAATTAGGGCGTTATAGAGATAGTCAAAATTGCCCAAACCCATTAAAATAGCGGGTTAGGCAGATCCAACGAAAGTCTGCCGGCGAAAAGCCATTAAAGCTATCTGTTTGACAATTGTTCACGTCACATTTCCGTCTTAGAGAGATCCCCTATATATGACCGTACCTGACTCCGCAGTGCCAGATTCATCCCTCCTGAGCTCAGCCTTTGATTGGCTTGCTTATGGGTCTTGGGATCTCGCCTGGTGGCAGATCATCCTGTTTACCCTGCTGCTGACGCACATCACCATGATCAGCGTGACGGTGTTTTTGCACCGCCATCAGGCACACCGCGCGCTCGACCTGCACCCTATCGCTTCACACTTTTTCCGTCTGTGGCTGTGGCTCACCACCGGGCAGGTCACCAAGGAATGGGCTGCCATTCACCGCAAACACCATGCCAAGTGCGAACACGCCGATGACCCGCACAGTCCGCACGTCTATGGCATCAAAAAGGTGCTGTTTCAGGGTGCCGAGCTGTACCGAGTCGAGTCGAAAAATGCTGAAACCATGGCCCGCTACGGTCACGGTACGCCAGACGACTGGATTGAGCGCAACCTGTACACGCGCTTCTCCTGGCAGGGTGTCGGGCTCATGATGATCCTGAATCTGTACCTGTTTGGTGCGGCGGGGCTGGCGGTCTGGGCAGTTCAAATGGCCTGGACGCCCATCATGGCGGCCGGGATCATCAACGGCGCGGCCCATTACTGGGGTTATCGCAATTTTGAGACCACAGACGCAAGCGCCAACATTTCGCCGTGGGGCATCATCATTGCCGGTGAAGAGTTGCACAACAATCACCACACATACCCCACGTCGGCCAAGTTGTCGGTCAAGCCTTATGAGTTTGACATTGGCTGGATGTACATCAGCCTGATGCAGATGGTCGGCCTGGCCAAGGTCAAGAAGACGACGCCAAAACTCGCCTTTGGCGACATTCGTCCGGTCGCCGACGAGAAGACCCTGGAGGCGCTGATCTCGAACCGCTATGAAATCATGGCAGGCTATGCCAAAGACATGCGCCGCGCCTTCAAGGAAGAGATTGAAGCCATGAAGTCCCGTAGCGCAGACGCTGGCGTGATTCATGCCGCCAAGCAATGGCTGCACCGCGATGCGGACAAAGTTCCGGCATCGGCTGTGTCGCAACTGGCCCAAGCGCGCGCTGCGTCTCCGGTGCTGGACAAGATGGTCACCATGCGCGAGGAGTTGCGTCAACTTTGGCTCAACACGTCGCACTCACGCGAGCACCTGGCAGCCGACCTGCAGGCCTGGTGTCACCGTGCCGAGGCCAGTGGCATTGCGGCATTGCAGCAGTTCTCGTTCAAGCTGCGTGCGGCCAGGGCTTGATTGATCCCTGATTGATATCCGGGGCACTACAGTGTCCCGCCCAAGAAAAAGCCCGCTTGAAGCGGGCTTTTTGCTTTACGGCTGAAAGTGATTTACTTCAGCTTCATTTCTTTGTAGTCCACATGCTTGCGGGCTTTGGGATCAAATTTCTTGATCAACATTTTCTCGGGCATGGTTTTCTTGTTTTTGCTCGTGGTGTAGAAGTGGCCGGTACCCGCAGTGGATTCCAGCTTGATTTTTTCGCGTCCGCCTTTAGTTGCCATGGTGCTGCTCCGTTAATGGGGGTTTAAGCCTGACCGCGCGCACGCAGGTCTGCGAGCACAACGTCAATGCCATTTTTGTCGATCAAGCGAAGACCGGCGTTGGAGATGCGCAAACGAATCCAGCGGTTTTCGGTTTCAACCCAAAAACGGCGGTATTGCAGGTTCGGCAGGAACCGGCGCTTGGTTTTGTTGTTGGCGTGGGAAACATTGTTCCCGACCATCGGGCCTTTGCCCGTGACTTCACATACGCGTGCCATAAGGACACTCCGATACTTTTTAAACGACCACCACCTGAGCAGCAGGAGTCTCACCTCGCCAGTAGGGTGGCGGTAACCCATGATGAACCATCAAAGTTCAGCAAAGCCCAT
>JANMCB010000188.1:0-14217 GCA_031360805.1 Rhodoferax sp. | reverse complement strand
GTGCTGGTTCGCGGCGCTTTTGGCACACAGCGAGGCATCAGCTACACCTTTTATTACGCCACCACCTTCATATTTACCGGGCTTGCGGTGGCGGTTGCGCTGCACGGTGGATTGTTCAACATTGGCGGCGAAGGGCAGGCCATATTGGGCGGGCTGGGGACGGGCTTGGCGGCGTTGTGGCTCGGTCACTACCTTCCCGGCTGGCTGATGCTGCCGGTGATGATGCTTGTTGGTGCCGGGTTCGGCATGGTCTGGGCGGTCGTGCCTGGCTATTTGCAGGCATACCGGGGCAGTCACATCGTGATCACCACCATCATGTTCAATTTCATTGCCAGTAGTTTGCTGGTCTATCTGCTGGTGAATCACCTGCGGCCCAAAGGCACCATGTCCGTGGAAAGCGTGCCATTTGAAGTGTCAGCCAAGCTGCCGGGCATGCATGAAGCGCTGGCCTGGTTTGGCATAGCCTGGCCATCGTCGCCGTTGAACCTGAGCGTTTTTCTGGCGCTTTTGGCGGCCGTGGCGGTGTACCTGTTTTTGTGGCGGACCCGAGCTGGCTTTCACTTGCGGGCCGTGGGCTCCAGCCCGAGTGCTGCCGAATACGCGGGCATCCGTTCCAGGCGGCAGGTAATTATTGCAATGGCCATTTCTGGCGCACTCGCAGGCCTTGTGGGAATGAACGAAATCGCCGGCGTCAATGGGAAACTTCTGCTTGAGTTTGTGAGTGGTGCCGGTTTCACAGGAATTGCGGTGGCGTTAATGGGGCGGAACCACCCCTTTGGGATCGTTTTGGCCAGCATCCTGTTTGGAGCGCTGTACCAGGGTGGTGCCGAAGTTGCCTTTGAAATTCGCGGGTTCAGTCGGGACATGGTGGTTCTGGTGCAGGGATTCATCGTCCTGTTTTCAGGCGCGATGGTCTATGTCATTGCCCGGCCGGTCGGCTGGGCGTTGTCCAAGGTGATGGGTTCAGGTCAAACTGGGGCACGTCATGGATGAAACGCTATTGGGCGCCATGCTGGCGTCGACATTGCGGGTGTCCACGCCATTGATACTTTGCGCGCTGGCGGGCCTTTTGTCTGAGCGCGCTGGCGTGGTTGATATCGGTCTGGAAGGAAAGATGCTGTTTGCTGCGTTTGTGGCCGGCGCCAGCGGCGCGGCGTTTGGCTCGACGACTCTGGCGCTTTTGCTGGCCATGGGTATTGCAACCTTGCTCGCCTGGATGCACGGGCTTGCCTGTGTCAGCCACCGGGGTGATCAGGTGGTGTCGGGGGTGGCCATCAACATCATTGCCGTGGGCATGACGATGGTGCTGGGCATCGCCTGGTTTGCGCAAGGCGGTCAAACCCCCCCGGTATCCACGGCAGTTCGAATCCAGCCGCTGTTCCCGCACGCGGCGGAGGCCTTGAAGGGCATTCCGGTGCTTGGATCGCTCATTGGTGAAGGGTTGTTGAGCCACAACGCGCTGGTCTACCTTGCGTTGTTGCTGGTACCGGCAACCTGGTGGCTCCTGTTCAGGACGCGGTTTGGTTTGCGGCTTCGAGCCGTTGGAGAGAATCCGCAAATGGTGGATGCAGCAGGCGTTTCGGTCGTTGGCTTGCGCTACGCCGCGCTGACGCTCAACGGCATGCTTTGTGGATTGGCGGGAAGTTACCTGGTATTGGCACAAAGCGCCTCGTTTTCACACAACATGACTGCCGGACGCGGCTTCATGGCGCTGGCAGCATTGATATTTGGCCGCTGGCACCCAGTTGGTGCCTTGTGGGCGTGTTTGCTTTTTGGTTTTCTGGATGCGGCCGCGATTCGCCTGCAAGGGGTTCGGCTGCCAGGACTGGGCGAAGTGCCGGTGCAGGTCATCCAGGCGCTGCCTTATGTGTTAACGGTGATTTTGTTGGCAGGTTTCATCGGCAAAGCGGTGGCCCCCCAAGCCCTCGGTAAGCCCTACCTGAAAGAGCGCTAGGGGAAACCCTGCTAAAGTCCAGCCCCTTGGAGGATCCATGAAATTCATATTGCCTTTGCTGCTTGTAGCCAGTTCACCCATTGCTTTTGCGCAAGCCAAGCCGATCAAGATCGGTGAGATCAACAGCTACTCCAACATTCCCCAGTTCACCACGCCGTACCGGCAAGGTTGGCAATTGGCAGTCGAGCAAATCAACGCTTCGGGTGGCCTTCTGGGACGCAAGGTTGAGGTGATTGCCCGGGATGACGGCGGCAAACCCGAAGAAGCATTGCGGCATGCCGTAGAGCTTACGTCGAACGAAAAAGTAGACGTGTTGGCGGGCGGGTTTTTATCCAACGTTGGTTTGGCGCTGGCCGACCATGCGCAGAAAAACAAACGCCTGTTTGTGGCAAGCGAGCCGTTGACGGACGCCATCGTTTGGGAAAAAGGAAACCGGTATACGTTTCGCCTGCGTCCCAGCACATATATGCAGGCCGCGATGCTGGTGGAGGAGGCTGCGAAGCTCCCCGCCAAACGCTGGGCCACGATTGCGCCCAACTACGAATATGGCCAGAGCGCCGTTGCGAGTTTCAGGGAGCTGCTCAAGGCCAAGCGACCTGATGTCGAGTTTGTGGGTGAGCAATGGCCTGCCTTGGGCAAGCTTGACGCGGGAACCACGCTACAGGCAACAATGCAGTCGAAACCGGATGCCATCTTTAACGTGACATTTGGCGCGGACCTGGCCAAACTGGTCCGAGAGGGCAACCAGCGCAATATTTTCCCGAAAACACCCGTGGTGTCCATGCTGTCTGGCGAGCCGGAATACCTGGAAGTGCTCAAGGATGAAACGCCAAAAGGCTGGATCGTCACCGGCTACCCTTGGGATCAAATTGACAGCAAGGAGCACGCCTCCTTTACCGCTAACTACTACAAGAAGTTCAACGAAAACCCAAAGGTTGGCTCGGTCGTAGGTTACGCAACGATGCAGGCTATCTTTGCGGCCATCAAGAAAGCCAACAGCACGGACAACGAAAAACTTGTGACAGCCATGCGCGGCCTGAAGTTCAATACGCCCTTTGGTCCGGCTGAATTTCGTGCGCTGGACCAGCAATCCACCATGGGTGCCTATGTCGGCACGCTTGACCTGCGCGCAGGCAAAGGCACCATGGTGAACTGGCGCTATGCCGATGGCAAGGACTACATGCCCAAGGACGATTACGTGCGCTCGCGCCGGCCGGCTGCAGCCATCAAATAGCAAGGCGACGCGGGCAGGACACCATGCCATCTACGGTTTTTGTCAAGGTCGTCGGGTTTCGGGACGTTGAGCGGCACGCACTCAATACCGTGTTTCGGCTCTCGATGGAGCGTTTCGTGCAGTATTCGCTCTGGAAGCCGGAACTGCAGGTTTCGCCTCACCTCGTGATTCTGGACATGGACAGTTACGAAGGCGGTATGGAGCTTGCGTCACCCACGCTGAACAAGCATCTCAAGATGATCTGTGTGGGAGATCACGCACCGGATTTCGCCTGGCGCCACTTCACCCGACCGTTGAACTGGTCGGCCGTCGTGCATGCCATGGATCAACTTTTCACGGGCTCCGAGGGCACGGATTTGGACCTTGATACTGGTGAAAGTGCGGCCTCAATTTCGCCGCCCGGTGTTAGGGCTTCTCTGCTGGTCGATTTGTCACGCGACAACCGCCTGTACCTGCGTGCCAGATTGGCGCTGGCGGGATTCATTGAGGTCAAAGAGGCGACCAGCAGTGGGCAGGCTCTGGAGCTCGCGCGCCTGCGCAAGTTTGACCTGGTGGTTGTCAATCTCGACGCGCCAGATTTGAAGGGGTGGAAACTGGCCGATCAACTCGTCGCACTTGAGCCTGCCATTGGTTCGATCGTTCTGAGCACTCGCAGGACCTCCTGGCATGTGCAGGAGCGCGCAGAACAGGCTGGATGCCTGGGCGTGCTTGAGATCCCGTTTGACCCGGTTCAGGTTTTGGACATGTTGCGCAAAATCTAAAGTCAGCGACGTTAGAGAACTCGCAGAACTCAGAGAAATTTTCTCGCTGCCCAGGTCGTTCAAGTTTCTTGCCGCTGGATGTTTCGATGGCAATCTACAGCACCAGCCAGAATCGCCTCAATCGGGTAGGGCTCACCGCCAAGCTGAGCTGCCAGCAATTCACCGCACAAAACCGACCAGCTCAAACCCCGAGAACCATAGCCAGTATTGATGCAAAGCGGAGCCAGATTTGGCGCCAGATTGCTGTCATTCAACAACCCCACCAGAGGCAACCGGTCTGGAGTCGAAAAGCGGGTGCTCTCCCAAGCATTCACGGCACCAGCCTCGAATTGGCCTGCCAGGGCATTTGCCGTATCGGGCAGCAATTTCGCGAGGCGGGCCAAGTTGGCGTGGTGCGCCTCCAGGGTTGTCAGCCGTGGCTGTGTTTCGGGTGTGAACGTGGCACCGGCAAACCAGGCCAGGCCCTGTGCAGTGGGAACGTGGGGCACAAAGGTTCCGTGGCCGTTCACGGCAGTGGCGGGCAAAACGGCTTGGTCACAACCGCGCTCTGACGCCCAGGATATCTGGCCGTGAAAGCCGATCAGTGGGCTTCTCAGTTGCCAGCCACTTTGCGAGAGCATTGCGACACTGCCACCTGCGCAGGCCATCACCACCAGGTTCGCCCGCGCCAGCACAGTCTGCGCCGCATCGCGCAGTATCCATTCACCGCCAACAGACTGGATTGACGCGACCAGCGATGTTCCCTGGAAGCGCACCCCTGGTTGCGACAGCCAGGCCTGTACCAACCGGTCTGGCTTGACCCATGCGCCCGTCGGCATCCAGAGTGGCGCCTCATCCGGCCTGAGCGACATGACGCCGCTGGCAGACCAATCTTCTTCGTTGATCAGGTGCTGGCAGGCCTGCTGGCGGGTCAGTGAGACGCCCGCACGCAGCAACCGCGTGCGTCGGCTGCCATCTTTGCTGGGCTGAGGCATCATCAAGCCGACGGGCAGGCTGGAGGCACCGTCCGCCGGTGTTGCTCCTGCACCCAGAACCAGGACCTCCCAGCCCCGGCGTGCCAATGAGGCTGCGGTCGCGCCCCCCGCCAATCCGGCGCCGACCACAACGCAACGGGAGGGTGGCAGTACCACGTTGCCATAGCGCCTGCGGCTGGCTTTGGGTTGCCAGCGAGGGTTGAAGCTACCGCGAAATGACACTGAGTCGCCACCGGGCTGAGCATCAAAGCCGAGGTTAGAGAAAATCCCGGATTTGCCGGGCTCGAGTTCTGCAACGAACAGCCGGGTGCCGCGTCGGCAAGTCTGCATCAGCGCTTGCAGGGCCCAACGGTCCCACGTTTCCGTATCAAAACGGGGCAGAAAAATGTCATCAGCAAAAAAAGATTGCGCTCGCAGATGGGTCTTCAGGTCACCAATGCACAGCGTCAAAAGCACCTGCCCCTGCTCAAACATCAGCCGATTGAAGCCCGGTTCTAAGTGCAGGGTTTGGTCGGTCAGGATCTTTGCCAACGCCGGCAAGGCATCAACGGGCAGGGCGGCTGCGAGGTCAGCCGACGCGGGATTCAGGCTGTTACACAAGGCAACATAGTGAAGCATCCGGGGCCGATTGGGGTCGGACCTCCAGGCAGCCCAACTGGCTAAAAATTGACGGCCACCTTGCCAGTCAGTGTCCAGAATCCGCCAGGCATTCTGATGGCGCCAGTGCGTGAATAAATCCTGCTGCGCTTCTGCCACTAGGCACTGGGCGGTACATAACCTTGGGCTGCGTCGGCGCCGCCGCCGAAAAAGTGGGCTTCCATCTGTCGCGCCAGGTATTGCCGGGCCCGAGCGTCGGCAAGATTCAATCGGTTTTCATTGACGAGCATGGTTTGATGTTTCAGCCAGGCTGCCCAAGCCTCCTTGCTGACGTTCTGCCAGATGCGGGTTCCCAATTCGCCGGGGTAGGGCGCAAAATCAAGGCCTTCAGCCTCTTTGTCGAGTTTGATGCATTTGACCATTCGTGCCATTTCTGTTTCCTTCTTTTGGGTTTGCCGACGCGTTAAATTAACTTTGCCTGGCCGCTTGTTTTGGCCAGTAGAGGGGTTGAACGCCATTGCCGCGATACATCACGGTTTGCGTTCGCATTATCGAGGTTTACAAGCTGTCCCTTGGAATGCAAATAACTGATTGGGTACGGGTCGCTGAGCGCCACGCAAGAGTTTTGTGGACGCTGATAGTCAGAAACTAAAGCCCTATCCAGCAAGGTTACCGGCAAGTAGGCGATAATCGGGGTTCCGCGATAACCAACTGAAGGTCCAGCCAATGTCTCGAGCTGAAGCTAAAACCGCCGTCCTGCCTGACGGATTGCGGTACAAATCAAAGGTATCGGGTTCGCCCTTTGCTGCTGCCGCATCTTTCGGTGGCGCCACCATGTCCTGTTTTATGTGTGGCAAACACCGCGCACGCTCGTTGATGGGCACCCGCAAGGTCCTGGGCAAAGCCCAGGCTGTCTGCTCGCCTTCCTGCAAGGCACTGGACGAAACCCTGGCGGGTTGATTTCAGGTCCGCCATAGCTGTCTTTCGGCAGCGTGGTGCGACGCCTGAACACAACTTTCGCTCTGCCGTTTGGCAGGCGAAACGCATTTAAAATTAACCTGTGGGTTAATTTTTTGCCGAATGGCCGCGTTTTCTCTCAAAAAAGTGATTAAAAAGGCCTCTAGCCCTCGTGTTATATAGAATGTTTGCTATTTTTATAGTAGCAAATGTGCTGTAGCTTGTGGCAAGGGGTTTCCAAGGCGTTTGATCGCATACTCTCGGCGCGTCATGCTTTTTTCATCTATCCAATCAATAACTTAGTATTTTGACCGCCCTGTTTATCGCGGTAAATTCAGGCTTTCCAATTTTCCATTACAGACTGACATGGGCGCATTTCACGAAGCACAGGTTTTGACCGTGCACCACTGGACCGACAAGCTCTTTAGCTTCACCACCACACGTGACCCTGGGTTCAAGTTTTCCAACGGCCATTTCACCATGATCGGGTTGAAGTCGGATACAAAGCCCCTGGTTCGCGCCTACAGCATTGCCAGCGCCAACTATGAGGAAAACCTGGAGTTTTTGAGCATCAAGGTTCCCAACGGCCCGCTGACTTCAAAGCTGCAGCACATTGAGGTGGGCGACACGGTCATCGTCGGGCGCAAACCCACGGGAACACTGCTGATCGACTACCTGTTGCCCGGCAAACGCTTGTATCTGCTATCGACAGGAACAGGTCTGGCGCCCTTCATGAGCATCGTGCGTGACCCGTCCACTTACGAGAAGTTCGAACGCGTGATCCTGGTGCATGGCGTTCGGGAGGTCGAGGAACTGGCATACCGCGAGTACCTCACTGAGCACCTGCCCGCGCACGAGTTCCTGGGTGAAATGGTCGCCAAACAGCTGAGTTATTACCCCACGGTGACGCGCGAAGAATTCATCAACCAGGGCCGCGTGACGGAACTGCTGGACAACGGCAAGCTGCACGAAGACCTGGACTTGCCGCCGCTTGATCCACAAGATGATCGAGTCATGATCTGCGGCAGCCCGGCGATGTTGAAAGACCTCAAGCACATGATGGAAGCGCGCGGTTTCCATGAAGGCAACACCAGCCGGCCCGGAGATTTCGTGATTGAACGGGCGTTCGCTGAACAGTAGATCCGGCAAAAAATTGGAACCATCGTTGATACTCCTGCCCTAATGGAAATCAACTTCGAGGGGCAATGGGTTTGGAATTTCTGACTGAATTGTTTGACCGGCATCCGCGCCGGGTTTTTGCACTGGTGTTTATTGGCTGCCTGGCCATGCTGGCGTACGGTCTGTACTTGCAGCATGTGGTCGGGCTTGAGCCCTGCCCGATGTGCATTGTTCAGCGTTACGCGTTGACTATGGTCGCGGTGATTGCGGGCTTGGCGGCTTGCAGTGACCGCAGGGGCATGCAAACCAGCGGTGCAGTGCTGCTGGTTCTGATGGCAGCATTTGGTGCTTTTGTGGCCGCTCGCCAAAGTTGGCTGCAGTGGTACCCGCCCGAAATCGCGTCCTGCGGGCGCGACTTTTACGGCATGGTTGAAAACTTCCCGCTGCAACGTGCCATACCGATGATTTTCAAAGGCAGTGGCGATTGCACCAAGATCGACTGGACCTTCCTGGGCGCCTCCATCGCCAATTGGTCGTTTCTGTCGTTCTGTGCCATCACTGTGGTGGCCCTGGCTTTGCTCTGGCGCTCAAAATCACGCCTGTCAAAAGCGGCCGCAGTCAGTTCAACTTCTTGACCAGCACCTGGCTCTTGCGATCCCAGTTGTACTTGCGTTTGCGGGCGTCTGGCAGCCAGTCGGGATCCATCTGAACGAAGCCGCGTTTGAGAAACCAGTGCATGGTGCGTGTGGTCAAAACAAAAATGCTTTCCAGCCCGGCTGCTTTGGCGCGCTGTTCAATGCGTTTTAACACCCGCTCGCCGTCCCCTTGGCCCTGCACTGAAGGTGAAACTGTCAGCGCGGCCATTTCCGCCGTTTTGGCTTCCGGGTACGGGTAAAGCGCTGCGCAGGCAAAAATCACACCGTCGTGCTCGATGATGGTGTAGTTGCCGGCATCGCGCTCAATCTCGGTGCGACTGCGTTTGACCAGTGTTCCGTCCTGCTCGAACGGTTCGATCAACTGCACAATGCCGCTCACATCATCGCCCGTGGCTTCGCGCAGGCTTTCCAGCTTCTCATCAACCACCATGGTGCCGATGCCATCGTGCACGTAGATCTCCAGTAGCAGGGCACCGTCGGTCGCAAACGGCAGAATATGGCTGCGCTCTACGCCGCCCTGGCAGGCTTTGACGCAATGCTGAAGGTAAAACCCGGTGTCACTGGGCACACGGGGCGCAGGCAACTCGCGCAACAGTTTTTCTGCGGCTGCCAGCGGCAGTTCGGTGTCAATTGGGTTGTCGTCACTTGCCGGCGCAGCGGGGTTGATTCTGATGCCAGCCACTTCGGTCAAGAATATCAACTTGTCCGCCTGCAGGGACACCGCAACCGAAGTCGCCAGTTCTTCCATGGTTAAATTGAAGGCCTCCCCCGTTGGGGAGAATCCGAATGGAGACAGCAGCACCATGGCGCCAAAGTCAAGCGTACGCAAGATGCCTGCCGTGTCGACTTTGCGCACCAGGCCTGAATGCTGGAAGTCAACGCCATCCACGATGCCCACGGGTCGCGCTGTGATGAAGTTGCCGGAAATAACACGCACGGTTGAATCGGCCATGGGCGTATTGGGCAGCCCCTGACTGAACGCCGCTTCGATCTCATAACGAAGTTGGCCCGCAGCCTCCTGAGCGCAATCCAGCGCCACTTCGTCGGTGATGCGAATTCCGTGGGAATACTTCGGTTCATGCCCTTTGGCCTTGAGCTGTTCATTGACCTGAGGGCGAAAGCCATGAACCAGGACAATTTTTACGCCCATGCTTTGAATCATGGCCAGGTCTTGTGCCAGGTGATGCAGCTTGCCCGCCGCAATGGCTTCGCCGGCAATGCCCACCACAAAAGTCTGGTTGCGGAACTTGTGGATGTAGGGCGCAACTGACCGGAACCAGGGCACGAAGGTGAAGTTGAAGACGGATGACATGCGGGCTTGGCGAGTTGTTCGGGCAATGGGCTGGGATAATCCTTGATTCTCTACGAAGTTAATGCCTTGACTGATCCGCTACTGCAAATCGATTTCCCCGAATCCCTGCCGGTTTCCGCCAAGCGCGATGAAATCCGGGCCGCGATTGAGGCGAATCAAGTCGTTATCGTCTGCGGCGAAACCGGGTCGGGGAAAACCACGCAATTGCCCAAGATTGCACTGGCCATGGGCCGCGGGAAGATGAACTACCCCGAAGGAGTCCGCGGCAAGCTGATCGGCCACACCCAGCCGCGTCGCATCGCTGCAAGCTCGGTCGCCAAGCGCATCGCCGAAGAGCTGAAAACGCCGCTGGGTGACGTGGTCGGCTTCAAAGTGCGGTTTCAGGACCGCCTGAGCCGCGATGCTTCCGTCAAGCTCATGACCGACGGCATACTGCTTGCCGAAACGCAGACTGACCCGCTGCTCAACGCCTACGACACCATCATCATCGACGAAGCGCATGAGCGCTCGCTGAACATTGACTTCTTGCTGGGTTACCTGCGCCAGATTTTGCCGCGCAGGCCGGATCTGAAGATCATCGTAACCTCTGCCACGATTGATGCAGATCGGTTTGCCAGGCATTTTGCAAGCGAAAGGGCCGCCGCGCCGGGCCGCCCCAAGCAAGGCACGGCCCCCTCGGGGGGCAGGGAGCCACACGAAGTGGGCGACCGTGGGGGCATGGTTTCAGCGCCGGTGATCATGGTGTCCGGTCGCATGTTTCCGGTGGAGCAGCGCTATCGCCCGTTTGAAGAGTCGCGCGAGTACGACTTGAATTCGGCGATTGCCGATGGCGTGGATGAACTGTGGATGAACGCGCACAACAGCGGCGACATCCTGGTCTTCCTGCCGGGTGAGCGGGAAATCCGCGAGGCCGCTGACCACTTGCGCAAGCACTTGAGCCACCAGCCGCTGTTTCGCAATTCAGAAGTGTTGCCCTTGTTCGCTCGCTTAAGCCAGCCCGAGCAAGACCGCATTTTTGATGGCCACACCGGCAGGCGCATCGTGCTGGCCACCAACGTGGCCGAGACATCGCTCACGGTGCCGGGCATCCGTTACGTGATTGACGCAGGCACCGCACGCATGAAACGCTACAGTTTCAGAAGCAAGGTGGAGCAGTTGCTGGTCGAGCCTGTCAGCCAGTCATCCGCCAACCAGCGCGCCGGGCGCTGTGGCCGTGTCGCCAACGGCATCTGCATTCGCCTGTATGACGAGAAAGACTTCGATGCCAGGCCGCGTTTTACCGAGCCGGAGATTCTGCGCTCCTCACTGGCGGGCGTGATTCTGCGGATGAAATCCCTGCATCTGGGCATTGTTGAGGACTTTCCGTTTCTTGAACGCCCCTCGAGCCGCGCGATTGCAGACGGTTACCAGTTGTTGAATGAACTCGGTGCCGTCGATGATGCCAACGAGCTCACGCGCATGGGCCAGGAGCTGGCCAAATTGCCTCTCGATCCTCGGGTGGGGCGCATGATCGTCGAAGCCCGCGAGCGCGGCGCGCTGGACGAAGTGCTGGTGATCGCCTCAGCGCTCAGTGTGCAGGACGTGCGCGACCGGCCCATGGACATGCAGGCCGCAGCCGATCAGGCGCATGTGAAGTTTGATGATGAGAAGAGCGAGTTCAGTGGCTATTTGAAGCTATGGAAGTGGATCGGCAATTCTCGCGGTGGCGAGGGGATTCACAAACTCTCCAACCGCCAGCACGAACAGCTTCTGCGACAAAACTTCGTCAACATCCGCCGCGTTCGCGAATGGAAAGACATTCACAGCCAGCTTCACACCGTCGTCGCGGAGCACAAGTGGCGGCTCAATACGGCGCCTGCCAGTTACGAACAGCTTCACCTCTCCATGCTTTCGGGCCTGCTTGGCAACATCGGCGTCAAGCTGGAGGCGGATGGCCAAAGCGGCGAATACCTGGGCGCACGCGGCATCAAGTTTTACGCCCATCCCGGCGCGCACCTGGCCAAAAAACCGGGGCGCTGGATCGTCGCTGCCGAGCTCGTGGAAACCACGCGCCTGTTTGGGCGCGGCATCGCCGGTATTGAACCCCAATGGCTGGAGCAAATCGGCGGGCATTTGTTGAAGAAGCAACTGCTGGATCCGCATTGGGAGAAGAAAGCCGCCGAAGTCACCGCCCTGGAGCGTGCCACGCTGTACGGCATCGTGATCTACAGCGGCCGAAAAATGAATTACGGGCGGGTCGACCCCACTGGCGCACGCGAGATATTCATTCGCGAAGCCCTGGTGAATGACCAGTGGGAAACGACGCTTCCTTTCCTTGCCGCCAACCACAAACTCATCAAGCAGGTCGAAGACCTGGAGCACAAGGCGCGCCGACAAGATGTATTGGTCGACGATGAACTGATCTACGCGTTTTACGACCAGCAACTGCCCGCTGACATCTGCAGTGGCTATTCGTTCGAACGCTGGTACCGCGAAGAGCTCAAGAAAAACCCCAAGCTGCTGCTGCTGACGCGGGACGAATTGATGCGCCATGAGGCGGCAGGCATCACCACGCAATCCTTCCCCAAAACCATCCGCCTGGGTGGGGTGGACTGCGCGGCCACCTACCTGCATGAACCCGGTGATGCCAAAGATGGCTTGACGGTGACGGTGCCGCTTTTTGTCCTGAACCAGGTCAATGACGAGCGCTGTGAGTGGCTGGTACCAGGCATGTTGAAAGAGAAAGTTCAGGCCTTGCTCAAAACCCTGAACCAGCGCCCGCGCTCACGCCTGGTGCCTCTGCCCGAGTCCGCCACGCGAATGGCCGAGGCGCTGAACGTGCCTGAAGTGTTTGGCCACGGTTCGCTGGTCGATGCACTGCTGAAGCTGGTCCGTGCTGCAACTTCGCTGGACATCGTTCGCGCCGACATCAAGGCCGACATGCTGACGCCGCACTTTTTCATGAACCTGCGCGTGGTGGATGAGCATGGCCGGCAACTCGCAACTGGCAGAAACCTGGGCGCCTTGAAAGCGGAACTCGGCGCGCAGGCACGCGGGGCGTTCCAGGCGCTGGCGGGCCTGAAGATGGCGCAAAACTCTGCGGCGCAAGGCCTGCCGATTCCAGTCAACACGCCAGCAGTCGTCAAATCGTCGCAAAGTGGCGATCAAAAAATGGGTGCAAAGCCGTCCGCACCCGTCCCGGCAGGACAGCGGTACACCGCCTGGACCTTTGGCGAATTGCCCGAGCTGCTTGAAATTCAAAAGGGCGGGCAAACGCTGATTGGTTTCCCGGCGCTGGTCGATGGGAGTGCCACTGCCGGGTCAAACGGGGAGGGCGTCACCATTGAAGTGTTTGACGAGCCACAGGTGGCCGAACGCAACCACCGCGCCGGTTTGCGCCGCCTGTTTGCCTTGCAGATCAAGGATGCACTCAAGTACCTTGAAAAGAACATTCCCGACCTGCAGAAGATGGCGGTCGCCTACATGCTGGTGGGCCGCGCGGCCGACAACTCGGGCGGTGGCACGCTGGAAGAGCTGCGCGAACAGATCATCGCTGTGGCGCTTGACCGCGCGTTTCTTCTGGAACCCTTGCCCACCAACGAGGCCGCGTTCAAGAAGCGCATTGACGAGGGTCGGGGCCGCCTCACCCTGATCGCCAATGAAGTAGCGCGTCTGGCGGCAACGATTCTGGCCGACTATGCGGTTGCCGCCAAGAAAATCAAGGACACCAAAAATGCGCCAGAGGCCACGACGGATGCCACCCAGCAACTCCATCGCCTGATGCCCAAGCGGTTCTTGATGGACTCGCCATGGGCCCAGTTGCCGCACTTTGCGCGGTACCTCAAAGCCATCACCGCGCGGCTGGACAAATACCGCGCCGACCCGGCCCGTGACGCGGCGAAGCTTGCCGAACTGCGCCCGCAGGACCAGCGCTACTGGCGCCTGGTGGTGGAGCGCAAGGGCGTTGTAGACGAAAAAATGCTTGAGTTCCGCTGGTTGCTCGAAGAGTTGCGTGTCAGCTTTTTTGCGCAGGAGTTGCGCACACCTCAACCGGTGAGCGTCAAGCGGCTGGACAAAGCCTGGGCGCAGCTTCAGTAAACAGTCTAAAAATTAACCTGGAAGTTAATTATTGCCCTAAAAGTGGTGCTGTTTTTCCAAAAGAGGGACCATATTGGCATCTAGCCTTCGTATTATATAAATAGTTTGCTATTTTTAATGTAGCAATTGTAGACTGCCGATTTTTCGATCCTGCCCTAAACTAGAGGTGCACTCCGCTGCGCCAGGAACCACTCCATGCCCTTCATCTTTGACCACGACTTGCCCAAAACCTCGACCGGCAAGATTCAAACACTTGAATCGCGCAAACGGGCGGGCTCCGCTGCGGTGATCGACGGCTGATGCGCAAGGCAATTCACCGCCGCGTGGCGCGCACCCGTTACCGGGCTGGCAAGCTTGATCCCACGGTCCAGGGCCTGCTGTGGACGACCGCTGCCGGGCTGTTTTTTGTGGTGCTCAATACGATCCAGCGCGTCATGACGCAGCAGCTGGACCCATTTCAGGCGCAGTTTTTGCGCTATGCCTGTGGCCTTTTGGTCATGATGCCCCTGGTGCTGCGTGCGGGGTTTGCAGCCTACAAACCCAAAGAGATCAGCGGCCAGTTCATACGCGGGGCTG
>JANMCB010000183.1:0-9580 GCA_031360805.1 Rhodoferax sp. | reverse complement strand
TGATTTGCCCTGGCGCGCAAAGGCGCGGTCGCGGGCGACGACGCAACGCTCACGAATGCTGCTGGTGGATTCGCCGGGGCCAGACTGCATGAGCTCCGTTGACGGCATGGCCGGCACTTCAACGTGCAGGTCAATCCGGTCAATCAAGGGGCCGCTCAACCGGCCCTGGTAGCGCCCCACCTGGTCCGGCGTGCAGCGGCAGGCTTTCTGGGTGGAGCCCAGGTAGCCGCAAGGGCAAGGATTCATCGCGCCAATCATCTGAAAGCGGGCTGGGAACTCCGAACGACGCGCCGCACGCGAGATGGTGATGGTGCCGGTCTCCAGCGGTTCACGCAGCGCCTCCAGGGCGGCGCGCGGGAACTCGGGCATTTCGTCAAGAAAAAGGACGCCGTTGTGCGCCAGCGAGATTTCGCCGGGACGCGGCGGTGAGCCACCCCCCACCAAAGCGACCGCGCTGGCCGTGTGATGCGGGCTGCAGGTTGGGCGCTGCGCCCATCGCTCCAACTGAAAGCGGCCACTGACGGACGCCACTGCTGCGCTTTCAAGTGCCTCGAGCGTGGTCATGGGTGGCAGCAAACCAGCGAAACGCTGCGCCAGCATGGACTTTCCCGAGCCCGGCGGACCCGTCAAAAGCAAACTGTGGCCGCCAGCAGCAGCGATTTCCAGCGCGCGCTTGGCGCCTGATTGGCCCTTGACGTCGGCCATATCGGCATAGTGGACCACCGTTGACTGAGGTGATGCGAGTACCCGCGACCAGCCGTGCGACGGCTCCTGCAATGCGGCCGCATCAGTGGAGGCTGCCGGCAAAAAGTGGCTGACCACGTCCAGCAAATGACGGGCGCGGTAGACGTGGGCTTCGGGAACCAAGGCGGCTTCTTCGGCACTGCCCGCGGGCAAAACCAGTTTGGTCGCGACCTTGCCATCGTGCAGAGCCAGGCTCATGGCCAAGGCACCGCGGACTGGCCGAAGCTCTCCGGATAGCGACAGTTCTCCCGCAAATTCGTGCCCTGCAAAGCGGGCACCATCCACTTGCCCGCTGGCCGCCAAAATGCCCATGGCAATGGGCAGATCGAACCGGCCCGAGTCTTTGGGCAGGTCAGCCGGGGCCAAATTCACAATGATGCGTTTATTGTGGGGAAACTCAAGGCCGCTGTTTTGAATGGCTGAACGAACCCGCTCCCGCGCTTCCTTGACCTCAACGTCCGCCAACCCGACCAGCGTAAAGCTGGGCAGGCCGTTGGCCAAATGCACCTCAACAGTGACTGCGGCGGCATTCAAGCCCAACAGTGCACGGCTTTGAACCAAACACAAACTCACGGGGATTCCTCTCCAATTTGGTGCACTTTCGAGATCTGTGGCCCGAATCTACGCACCAACGATGTGCATACTGTTTTTTTATACAGACATCATAACGCGTTGCAGTCCGGCGGGTTGACAGACTTTTGCACCGTTATTGCGAAATCAGACTGGCATGGTCTGTGCGTAATTGCTTCTTTCTTCAACCCTCCCGGAGCTAACCCATGACCTTGAATCTAAAAACGACAGCGCGAATCACTTTGGTACTGGCTACAGCGCTGGCTGGCACCGCCCTGATGGCCCAGACCAAAGCCCCCGAGCCGGACTACACCCTGGCGTTCAATGTGGGCTTGGTCACGGACTACCGGTTTCGCGGCATCTCGCAAACCTCGTTTGATCCAGCCTTTCAAGGCGGCGTTGATTTTGGCCACAAGAGCGGGTTTTATGCAGGCGTCTGGGCGTCCAACATCAAGTGGATCAAGGACTACCTGGGTGCCACCGACGGTTCATACGAAGTCGACCTTTACGGCGGTTACAAGTTCGAAGTGTTCAAGGACTTTACCCTCGATCTTGGCGTGATCACCTACCAGTACCCAGGCAACACCGCAACCGGCGCAGGCTATGCCAATGCCAACACGACCGAGGTTTATGGTGCCCTGACCTACGGCCCGGCCACCGTCAAATACAGCCAGTCAACCGGCAACTTCATCGGCAACCAGAACAGCTCGGGCAGCGCCTACCTGGAAGCGGCGGCTACTTTTGACCTGGGCAGCGGTTGGTCCGTGACGCCGCACATTGGCCGTCAGACCATTCCCAATCAGGCTGGCAATGCAGGTGACTACACCGACTACTCGCTGGCAATCGCCAGGGACCTGGGCAACGGCCTGGTGGTAAGCGGCGCATTGATCGGGACCGATGCCAAGTCCGGTTTTTACACCGACCTGGGTGGCCGCTTTTTGGGCAAAGACACCTTCGTGTTGGGACTGAAATACAGCTTCTGACTGGCTCAAAAATTCTGAGGAGAAACTATGAAACTCGTAACGGCAATCATCAAACCGTTCAAGCTGGACGAAGTGCGCGAGGCACTCTCAGCCATTGGCGTGCAAGGCATCACTGTGACCGAGGTGAAGGGATTTGGCCGCCAGAAGGGCCATACCGAGCTCTACCGGGGCGCTGAATATGTGGTTGATTTTCTTCCCAAAGTCAAGATTGAGGCGGCCATCTCCGATGAGCTGGTAGACCGCGCGATTGAAGCGATAGAGGCCGCTGCCCGCACCGGCAAGATTGGTGACGGCAAGGTCTTTGTCTACAACCTGGAGCAGGTTGTGCGAATTCGCACCGGCGAAACCGGCAAGGAAGCGCTCTGACCCCCGGCACACATTTGAAAAGACCATCACCATGAAAAAACTATTCTTAGCTCTCGCGCTCGGGTTGACCCTTTTGGGATCAGGCTCCATGGCGCTTGCCCAAACCGCGCCTGCGGCTGATGCAGCCGCTTCGGCGCCTGCAGCGACTGCGCCAGCGGCCGATGCCAAAGCCGCCAGCCCCGCCACGGGCGCTGCGGCGGTTGCCGCGCCTGCCACCGCAGCCAGTGCCCCCGCCGTTGCAGCACCGGTGCCCAACAAAGGCGACGTGGCCTGGATGATCGTGGCCACGGCTTTTGTCATCATGATGTCAATCCCTGGCCTGGCCCTGTTCTATGGCGGCCTGGTACGCAGCAAAAACATGCTGTCAGTCCTGATGCAGATCTTCGTCACCTTCTCGATGATCGTGGTGTTGTGGTGCATTTATGGCTACAGCCTGGCGTTCACCGAGGGCAACCAGTTCATCGGCGGCTTTGACCGGCTGTTCATGAAAGGGCTGTTTGACCCGATGAAAGGCGAGTTCGCCATGGCAGCCACCTTCAGCAAAGGCGTTGTCATTCCTGAACTGCTGTTCATGGCGTTCCAGGCCACCTTCGCGGCCATCACCTGCTGCCTGATCGTCGGCGCGTTCGCCGAGCGCATCAAGTTCTCGGCGATGTTGCTGTTCATGGCACTGTGGTTCACCTTCAGCTACACACCGATCGCGCACATGGTCTGGTACTGGATGGGCCCGGACGCTTACACCTCCAAGGAAGTGGTCGACGCAATGAACGCCAAGGCCGGCTTGATCTGGCAATGGGGCGCGCTGGACTTCGCCGGTGGCACCGTGGTGCACATCAACGCGGCGGTTTCAGGCTTGGTCGGCGCTTTCATGATCGGCAAACGCACCGGCTACGGCAAGGAAGCCATGGCCCCGCACAGCCTCACGTTGACGATGGTCGGCGCCTCCATGCTGTGGGTTGGCTGGTTCGGCTTCAACGCAGGCTCGGCCCTGGAAGCCAACGGCACCGCCGTCCTGGCCTTCATGAACACCTTCTCTGCCACCGCAGCCGCCGTGCTGGCCTGGTGTGTGGGCGAAGCGCTGATGCGCGGCAAGGCCTCCATGCTGGGTGCAGCTTCTGGCGCGGTAGCCGGTTTGGTGGCGATCACCCCGGCCTGCGGCAACGTCGGCCTGATGGGTGCCATCGTGATTGGCTTCGTGGCTGGCTTTGCCTGCCTGTGGGGAGTCAACGGCCTGAAGAAAATGCTGGGCGCGGACGACTCGCTGGACGTGTTCGGTGTACACGGCGTGGGCGGCATCGTCGGCGCCTTGCTGACGGGCGTGTTCAACAACCAGGCCATGGGTGGCCCGGGGCTGGTGGGCGACTGGGTCACCGTCGCGGTGTCGTCGGTGTCCATCGGAAGCCAGGTCTGGATCCAGTTCAAGGCTGTGCTGCTGACCATTGTCTGGTCGGGCGTGGTGTCCCTGGCGGCTTACAAAATTGTTGACGTGGTGGTCGGCTTGCGTGTCTCTGAAGAAGATGAGCGCGAAGGCCTGGACATCACCTCACACGGCGAGACGGCCTACAACCGCTGATCCGTAACGTGTCTCCTCCAAGGTAACCTTAAGCGGCTGCTGGTTCCTGAAGCAGCCCTCAAGTTGACTTGTTCATCCCGCAAAAGCTCCGGCTTTTGCGGGATTTTTTATGGGCCTTTGGCGCCGCGCTTGAAGGCGTCAGGGCAGAGTGCACAATGCGGCACTGAAAGTAAAAAGATGCCCACATCGCTTGCCCTTGTCGCCAATCAGTTCCGCTGCAACATCGTGCCCGACCTGGGCGCCTGCATCGCCGGTTTGTGGTTTGACGGCATGGCGGTTTTGCGCTCCCCCGATGCAGCCCTGCTTGCCAGCGCGCGCCAGTCCGGCAGCTACCCGCTGGTGCCATTTTCAAACCGTATCGGCCATGCCAGCCTGTCGTGGAACGGCACCAACCACCCGCTGGTGAAGAATTTTGGCGATGAACCGCACGCCATTCACGGCGTCGGCTGGCAACGCCCGTGGGAGGTGCTGGATGCCAACGAACGTTTTGCCCTGTTGTCCTACCAGCACAAACCGGACGGTGCCTGGCCATTTTCGTTTGACACCTCGCAGGCCTTTCGCCTGTCGGACCACGAGCTGGTGATGACCTTAAGCATTACCAACCAGTCTGCCGATGCAGCCCCGGTGGGTTTGGGTTGGCACCCGTTCTTTGTGAAACGACCCGGCAGCCACGTCTCCTTTGAGGCTGCCGGTCGCTGGGAAATGGATGCCCTGAAATTGCCCACACACCGCACCGAATCCAGCGGCATAGACGAAGACTGCGCCGTGCTGAACGTTGACCACTGCTACGACGGCTGGAATGGCGTACTGCACCTGCGTGACAACCAGCTGCATACCCGCATCTCCAGCAACCTGGAGCGCCTGGTCGTGTTTACCAACCCCGCGCAGGCGTGCATTGCCATTGAGCCCGTCAGCCACGTCAACAATGCCATCAGCCTGATGGAGCGGGGCGTTGCCAGCGCAGAAGCATTGGGCCTGCGCGTGCTGCAGCCGGGCGAGTCGATGTCGTGCGAGATGTCGATTCACGTTGATGCGGTGACATGACCTGCCCAATGACCTGCACATAATCTCCCCATGACCTGGCAAACCGTGACCGCCGAGCCCAACCAATTGGGCGAGTCGCCCTTCTGGCACCCGCATGAGCAAATGCTTTACTGGGTGGATATTCCGGGCCAGAAGATCCTGCGCGCCAATGTCTACACGGGCACTGTGCAAAGCTGGCCGATGCCGATGGAGCCGGGCTGCATCGCACCGGCGCTCAAGGGAGGCCTGGTGATGGCCCTGCGTGACGGCATCTACCGCGCCCGCGACTGGGGCGGCGAACTGGCGCTGCTCCAGCGCTTCGACCACAACCCCGCCACCACCCGTTTCAACGACGGCAAGGCGGATACCCAGGGGCGCTTTTGGGCAGGCACGATGTTTGAACCGCGCACGGCACCCAACGCCGAGCTGTTCAGCCTGGACTGCCGCAGCGGCCCTGCGCCCGTGGTTCAGCGCATGGCAAAGAACGCGACCATTGCCAACGGTCTGGCCTGGTCGCCCGATGACAAAACTGTGTATTGGACCGACACCACCACCGGCCTGATTCGCGCCTGGGATTGGGATGCCGCTGGCAACCTCTTGAGCCGCGAGCGGGAATTTGCCCGCTTTGTCGACAAGCCCGGCGGCTGGGCATACCCGATGCCAGGTTACGAGGGCCGACCGGATGGCGCTGCCGTGGATGCCCAGGGCAACTACTGGGTGGCCATGTTTGAGGGCGCGCAGGTGTTGCAATTGAACCCGCAGGGGCAGGTGCTGGCCCGATTCAAGGTGCCGGCCCAATGCCCCACCATGCCGTGTTTTGGCGGCGACGATTTGCAGACGCTGTACCTCACCACGGCGCGGCACGGCCGCACGGCCCAGGAGCTGATCGATTTGCCACAATCAGGCTGTGTTTTTTCCATGCGGGTGGATGTGCCAGGCCTGCCAGTGAACTTTTTTCGGGATTGATCCTTCGTGACCCAGTTGCCCCCTGACCCAGCCCTTCAACACCTCACCGACCAGGTGCGCGCCGCTGCAGCCAGCGGGTCACCGCTGTGCATTCGCGGCGGTGGCAGCAAGGACTTTTATGGCGAGGCGCCGCAAGGGCAACTGCTGGAGACCTTGCTGCTTGCCGGCATCACCAGTTACGAGCCGAGCGAGCTGGTGGTGACGGTGCGCGGCGGAACGCCCCTGGCCGAGCTGGAAGCAGCGCTTGCCGAAAAAGGCCAGTGCTTGCCGTTTGAGCCACCGCATTTCCAGATCAGCACCCAAGGCGACACGGCCACCGTGGGTGGCATGGTGGCTGCAGGCTTGAGTGGCCCGGCCCGTGCCAGTGTGGGCGCGGTGCGTGACTACATGCTGGGCGTGCAAATCCTCAACGGGCGCGGCGAGCTGCTGACCTTTGGCGGGCAGGTGATGAAGAACGTGGCGGGCTACGACGTATCGCGCCTGATGGCCGGTAGCAGGGGGGCGCTGGGCGTGATTACCGAAGTCTCCCTCAAAGTGCTGCCCGTCTCGCCTGCCGAGGCCACGCTGGTGTTTGAGTTGCCGCAGGCGGTGGCACTTGCCCAATTGCATCGCTGGGGCGCCAAGCCGCTGCCGCTGAATGCGAGCTGCTGGGTGCGCGACGATTCCGACCCCGCCCGGGGCGCGCGCGAGCTGCTGTTTGTTCGCCTGCGCGGTGCCGTTGCAGCGGTTGATGCGGCCTGCCAGTCGATGACCCAGGACCAGCCCGGCCAGCGTATCGACAACGCCCAGGCCGAGCCCGACTGGCAAGCCTGCCGCGACTTGCGCCTGCCGTTTTTTACCGTGCCACCCGCGCCGGATGCTGCACTTTGGCGATTGAGCGTGGCGCAAACTGCACCCGTGCTGGATATACCCTGGCCGCAATTGCTGGAGTGGCACGGTGGCCTGCGCTGGCTGTGGGCACCGGTTGATGCGGCTACCCGCCTGCGGGGCGTCGCACAGGCTGCGGGCGGCCACGCCACCCTGTTCCAGCCGGGACGCGGCACATTGAGTGGCACTGAAAATTCAATCGCCCGGTTCACGCCCCTGAAGGCGCCGCTGGACGCCATTCACCAGCGCCTCAAAGCCGAGTTTGATCCGGCGAACACTTTTAACCGCGCCCGCGCAGCGTCAGTGGGCCACTAGCCTTCATGCGCCGCCTGCGCCACCTGGCCAGCCAGCACCGAACGCTGGCCACCAACCGCTTGCTGGGCAAGCTGCTGGCCTTCAATGCCGGCGCCATCAACGCCGGCGGCTTTCTGGTGGTGGGCATGTACACCTCGCACATGACGGGCTTTGCCTCGATGGTGGCTGACAACCTGGTGCTCGGGAATGTCAAACTGGTGCTGGGCGCCGTCGGAGCCCTGCTGTCATTCACAACCGGCGCTGCGGCAACCGCGCTGCTGGTCAACTGGGCGCGGCAGAACCAACTGCAGAGCGAATTCGCCCTTCCCTTGCTGATCGAAGCCGCCCTGTTGCTGCTGTTTGGCCTGATTGGTGCCACGTTCAACCGCCAGACGCCCTTTGCCGTGCCGTTCACGGTTTTGATCCTCGCTTTCATCATGGGGCTGCAGAACGCCCTGGTCACCAAAATTTCGTCGGCCACCATTCGCACCACGCACATGACCGGCGTGATCACCGACCTGGGGATCGAGCTTGGCAAGCTCTTTTACTGGAACCGAACTGGCGGTCCGCAGGAGTCGCAAGTGCGGGCGAACCGGGCCAAGCTGCGGCTCTACGCCGGTTTGCTGGGCGCCTTCATGGTGGGCGGGCTGGTCGGCGCCAGCGGCTTCAAATATGTGGGTTTCATCTGGGTCGTGCCGCTGGCCAGCCTGCTCCTGGTGCTTTCGCTGCCACCGCTTCTGGCTGACCTGCGACACTTCCTGAAAATCTGAAACCCGTTAGAACCAACCGGCCAAGTCAAGGGAATCAAGCGAATCATGCAAACCAATCTTGCGCCTGAATACAAAGACACCGCTGACGGCAAAGCCGCCGAAGCCATTTTGCGCAAATGCGTCCATTGCGGGTTTTGCACGGCGACCTGCCCCACCTACCAGCTTCTGGGTGATGAACTGGACGGTCCGCGCGGGCGCATCTATTTGATGAAACAGGTACTCGAAGGCGTGGCGCCCACGCGCAAAACCCAGTTGCACCTGGACCGCTGCCTGACCTGCCGCAATTGCGAAACCACCTGCCCCAGCGGCGTGGACTACGGCCACCTGGTGGACATTGGCCGCAAGCTGGTGGATGCCAAGGTGCCGCGCCCCGCGTCTGAGCAGGCGCTGCGCTGGGCCTTGAAAGAGGGCCTGCCTTCGCCGCTGTTTGGCCCGGCCATGAAGATGGGCCAACTGGTGCGCGGCCTGCTGCCCGCCACGCTGAAAAACAAGGTGCCCGCGCGCCAGGACGCAGGTGCGTGGCCAACCGCCCCGCATGCGCGCAAGGTGCTGCTGCTCAAAGGCTGTGTGCAGCCCTCCATGATGCCCAATATCGACAGCGCCACCGCCCGCGTGCTGGATGCGATTGGCGTGCAAAGCGTGGTCGCTGGCAAGGCCGGCTGCTGTGGCGCCGTTAAATTTCACCTGAACGACCAGGACGGCGGCAAGGCCCAGATGCGCGCCAATATCGACGCCTGGTGGCCCCACCTTGAAGGGCCCAACGCGGTGGAGGCCATCCTGATGAACGCCTCAGGCTGCGGCGTGACCGTCAAGGAATA
Organism: Rhodoferax sp.; assembly: GCA_031360805.1. Classification (GTDB taxonomy): domain Bacteria; phylum Pseudomonadota; class Gammaproteobacteria; order Burkholderiales; family Burkholderiaceae_C; genus JANYCG01. The sequence continues at coordinate 606 of JANMCB010000183.1, read as the reverse complement.
CGGCCATACGCTGCAGGACGACGCCCAGTACGCAGCCAAGGCCAGGCGCATCAGCGAGTTGACCCGCGACTTGAGTGAGTGGCTGCCCGAGCTGGCTGAAAAACTGCGCGGCCGCGTCGATGCCAAAGCCGCCCAGGCCTGCGGTCAACTCGCGTTTCACCCGCCTTGCACCTTGCAACATGGCCAGCAATTGCAGGGTGGCGTCGAAACCCATTTGAGCGCGCTGGGCTTGAACGTCAAAGTCGCCACCAACGAGTCGCACCTGTGCTGCGGCTCGGCCGGCACCTACTCCGTCTTACAGGCCGATCTGGCCTACCAGTTGCGCGACCGCAAGCTGGGCCACCTGGGCGAGATGCAGCCCGCAGTGATAGTCAGCGCCAACATTGGCTGCATCACCCACCTGCAAAGCGGCACTGCCACGCCAGTCAAGCATTGGGTGGAGGTTCTGGATAGCTTGATATCGCAGGCGACATGAAGATGCTCGCATACTGACAATTTTCCACTACCCCGCTGGACCCTTTTTCATGCTCGACAACCTGCCATCCTTTCTGCTCCATTGGGGGATCACCGCGCTGTCGCTGTGGGTTGCCAGCCTGCTGTTTCGGG
>JANMCB010000137.1:0-7453 GCA_031360805.1 Rhodoferax sp. | reverse complement strand
GCGGGGAAAGCCGTCAGCACTTCGATGGCGCCATCGTCGCCGGTGATCACGTCATCTGCGCCAGATTCGAGCGCCGCATCCATCAGCTTGTCTTCATTGGTGCCAGGCGCAAACACCAGTTGCCCGCAGTGTCTGAACTGGAACGACACCGAGCCTTCGGTTCCCATGTTGCCACCGTTCTTGCTGAAGGCGTGGCGAACCTCAGCCACGGTGCGAACCCGGTTGTCGGTCATGGTGTCCACAATGATCGCAGCGCCGCCAAAGCCATAGCCCTCGTAGCGAATTTCCTCATAGGTCACACCTTCCAGGGTGCCGGTGGCCTTTTCAATATTGCGTTTAACGGTGTCCGCAGGCAAATTGGCAGCCTTGGCCTTTTCGACCGCCAGGCGCAGGCGCGGGTTGATGCCCAAATCGCCACCGCCCAAACGCGCCGCCACCATGATCTCGCGGATAACCCGCGTCCATACCTTGCCCCGTTTTTCGTCCTGGCGGCCTTTTCTGTGTTGAATATTGGCCCATTTACTGTGTCCTGCCACGCGATGTCCTTGCAAAGTTGGTTAACCTATCGCTCTAATTGTACTTTTCAGGACTGAAATGGCTGACTCCAATACCACCGACACCCTCTCCGGCATTTTGGTAGGCCAGCATGGCAAACCGCCAGGCCTGACCCAGTGCTGGTTGCTGCCGGACAAGTCCAATCGCCACGGATTGATCACCGGGGCCACGGGCACCGGCAAGACGATTACGCTGCAAACGCTGGCCGAAGGGTTTTCGCAAATGGGCGTGCCTGTGTTCATGGCGGACGTTAAGGGCGATCTCACTGGAATTTCCCAGGCGGGAGTCCTCGGGCCGAAACTGGCTGCTGTCATCAAGGATCGGGAGCTGGCGCCGCCCATTTCAGCAGCCTTTCCGGTCACTCTGTGGGACGTTTTTGGCGAGCAGGGCCACCCGGTGCGCGCGACCGTGACTGATTTGGGCCCGCTGCTGCTGGCACGCATGCTTGACCTGAACGAAACCCAGACCGGCGTACTGAATCTGGTGTTCAAGATTTCCGATGACAACGGGCTGCTGTTGCTGGACTTGAAGGACCTGCGCGCCATGCTGCAGTATGTGGGTGACAACGCCAAAGACTTCACCACCCAGTACGGCAACGTCAGCGCCGCCAGCATTGGTGCCATTCAGCGCGGTCTGCTGCAAATTGAATCGCAGGGTGGCGAGAAATTTTTTGGCGAACCCATGCTCAACATCAGCGATTTCATGCAAACCACGGCTGGCAATGTCGCCCCCGAGACGCCTGCGGCGTCTGCCCCCCAGGGGGGCGCGTCGCTTCCTAGGGGCGGCCCGTCGTCCGCGCGAGGCGTGGTGAACATTCTGGCTGCCGACAAGCTGCTCAACTCGCCGCGCCTGTACGCGACCTTTCTGCTGTGGATGCTGTCCGAGCTGTTCGAGCAGTTGCCCGAGGTCGGCGATCTGGACAAGCCGAAACTGGTTTTCTTTTTTGACGAAGCGCATTTGCTCTTCAATGAAGCCCCCAAAGTGCTGGTCGAGCGCATTGAACTGGTGGTGCGCCTGGTGCGATCCAAAGGCGTCGGCGTGTACTTTGTGACCCAAAACCCGCTGGATATCCCGGATTCTGTCCTGGCTCAACTCGGCAACCGTGTGCAGCACGCACTGCGGGCTTTCACTCCGCGCGACCAGAAAGCCGTCAAGGCGACGGCGCAGACGATGCGCCAGAAAGCCGGTCTGAACATTGAAACCGCCATCACCGAGCTGGCCGTGGGCGAAGCGCTGGTCAGCATGCTCGACGCCAAAGGCCGTCCGTGCGAAACCGAGCGGGTTTATGTGCTGCCACCGGGCAGCCAGATCGGACCGATCACTGCCCTGCAGCGCCAGGCGCTGATTCAAAGCTCGCTGGTGGCAGGCGTCTATGAGAAAACTGAAGACCGCGAATCGGCATATGAAAAGTTGAAGGGCCGCGCCATGGCTGCAAATCCGGGTGCGTCTGAAACCAGCGCAGGCAGCGGCAAGGCAGCACCGCCCGGCAAACCTGCCGAGGCTTCTGGCGGAATGCTCGGTGGTTTGAGCGACGTGCTGTTTGGCAGCACCGGCCCGCGCGGCGGGCGCCACGAAGGTCTGGCCACCAACATGGCCCGTTCTGCGGTTCGCACCATGGGTTCGGCCGTGGGCCGCGAAATCATCCGGGGCGTTTTGGGGACCCTCTTCGGCGGGAAGAAGCGCTAAGCTTTGTCAACTACTTCAACTACTTTTTGAGGAACCCGCAGCATGACGACCGTGTCAAAACAGCCATTCGTTCACGTCCATCTGATCAGCCATCCGCTGGTGCAGCACAAGCTCACCTTGATGCGGCGCAAGGACGCCAGCACCAATACCTTTCGCCGTTTGCTCAACGAGCTCAGCATGTTGATGGCTTACGAGGTGACGCGCGACATGGCCACGCAGCCAATTGAGATCGAAACACCGCTTGAAAAAATGACCGGCACGGCCATTGACGGCAAGAAGCTGGTTCTGGTGTCGATCCTGCGCGCTGGCACCGGCATTCTGGATGGCATGCTCACGGTGGTGCCAGGCGCCCGCGTGGGCCACATCGGCCTGTACCGCGACCCCAAAACGCTGCAGGCCGTTGAATACTATTTCAAGATGCCGCAAGACATGCAGGAGCGCGATGTCATTGTGGTGGACCCAATGCTGGCAACCGGCAATTCAGCCGTGGCCGCGATTGACCGCGTGAAGAAACTCAAGCCGAAATCGATCAAGTTTGTCTGCCTGCTGACTTGCCCGGAAGGCATCAGCACCATGAAAGCCGCGCACCCGGACGTCGCCATTTACACCGCCGCGATTGACCGGCAGCTCAACGACCATGGTTATATCCTGCCCGGCCTCGGAGACGCCGGGGACCGGATATTTGGCACCCAGTAGGACTGATATCACTGGCGGGGTACTTGATATCACGGGTGATATGTTGATATCACCCGTGATATGAATTTTCGATTTTCCGGGGCGAAGTGGGTTGATTTTTGGCATTTCACCAATAAAAACAGCCTCTAGCCCTCGTATCATATAGAAAATTTGCTATTTATACAATAGCAACTATCGCTGCGACGGATGCCAAAACGTCAACCGGCGCTCGGCCCATTCGATCAACGCATAGATCACCGTACCGGCCAGTGCAGCCACCACGATGGTGGCCCAGACCAGGCCCATGTTCATGCGTGCTGCCTCAGAAGAAATCCGAAACCCCATGCCCACCGTGGGCGATCCAAAAAATTCGGCCACGATAGCGCCGATCAGCGCCAGCGTGGAGGCCACCTTGAGCCCGTTGAACAGAAACGGCAAGGCGGTTGGCAGCCGCAATGACAGCAGCGTGCGGCCGTGGCCTGCGGCGTAGGAACGCATCAAGTCCAGCTCCATGCGGCCCGTTGCCGCCAGCCCGGCGAAGGTGCTGATCAGCATCGGGAAGAAAGTCATCAACGCCACCACAGCGGCCTTGGAATGCCATTCAAAGCCAAACCACATCACCATGATGGGCGCAATCCCCACCAGCGGCACCGAGCTTGCCAACGCACACACCGGCAGCAACCCGCGCTGCAGGAACGGGCTTTTGTCGATCAGGATGCCCAGCAAAAAACCGCCGCCGCATCCCACCAGATAGCCGATCAGCGCCGAATGCAGCACGGTGATCTGGAAGTCGTCCAGCAGCACATCCCATTGCTCCCAAAGGGTCGTTGCGATCAGCGAAGGGGCTGGCAGCAGCACCCGTGGCACCTCAAAGGCCTGTACGCCCATCTGCCAGAAAATGATTACCCAAGCGCCGAGCAAAAGCGGTATCGCGTGATCAGGCCAGGCGCGTTCAGTCTCGACCGAAGCCAGGCGGGACAGGCCCGCACAGGCCATCAGTGCAAGCGCCAACGCGACCGCCCAGAACCCGTAACTGGCAGGCAGCACCAAGACATCACCCGCCAACAACCCCAACGGTGCAGCAGCGCCCAGCAGCCCCAACGCCGCGAATGCAAGTGACCAGCCTGTGCTCAACCCGGCTTTGAAAAAACCAGCCAGCGCCGCTGCCGCAAGGCAGGTCAAGCCCAATTTGCCCCAACCGGACTGCAGCCAGTAGACCGGTTTTTCGTCGACCACACCAGCCGGCAGCCACAGGCTGGTGGCCGTCAAAATCAGCACCAGCGCGCACACAATTTTCGAACCCTGTTTCATGTCGCAAGGGTGCTATTTTTGGGGTGCGCGCCATGGCTTGAGAACATGGTTCTCAATCGTCGCCATCACACCGTTCAGCGCCAGGCCAAGGGCGGCCGCCATCAGCAACGCAGACCAGATCTGCGCCGTGTTTCCATAGTAGGACCCGGCCAACAGGCGCGCGCCCAAGCCTGCCTGGGCGCCCGTGGGCAGCTCCGCCACAATCGCGCCAACCAGCGCCGCCGACACGCCCACGCGCAGGCTGGGCATCAAGAATGGCAATGAAGCGGGCAGCCGCAATCGCCAGAACCCTTGCGTTTGGGTTGCAGCGTAGGTATGCAGCAACTCGCGTTCAAACACGCCTGCCGACCTCAAACCCTGCACCATCGCCACGGTCACCGGAAAGAAACACAGGTACATGGAAATGAAGGCCTTGGGTGCCAGGCCGGCAAACCCCAAATTGCCAAAAATCACGATGACGATGGGTGCAATCGCAAGAATTGGCACCGCTTGGGAGGCGATGATCCAGGGCAAAACGCCCCGCTCCAGCGTGCGCAGGTGCACGATCAGGATGGCCAGCAAAATGCCCAGCAAGGACCCAAGAACGAATCCGGTCAGCGTCGTGACGCTGGTGCTCATGGTGTGAAACAGCAGGTTCTGCGGGGTGTTGAGCGGCTCCACAAAAATCGTCTGGCGCAGGTCCGCTGCAACCTGGTGGGGTGCCGGCAGCAGTGGTCGCTTCATCGACCAGGTACCCTCTAACAATTGAGCCGTGGTGTAGCTGATTTTGTCGCGCTCAAAACGCTCGGTCACCTGCGCCCTATTCAGGCCAACCGCCGTGCCATACCAAATTGCAATGACTGCGCAGAGCACCACCAAAACAGGCCAGACCCTGGCCCACAGGCTGCTCCAAAACGGTTGCCCGACAGAGTCAGACATCGTAGCTCTGGCCATGGCGCAACGCTACGCGAATGCGGTGCGCAATGTCCGTGAACTCGGCAGATTCACGAATGTCAAGCGTGCGGTCGGGCGGCAGGTTTGATTCGATCACTTCCACCACACGGCCCGGGCGGACTGACATCACCACAATTTTGGACGACAAAAAGGCTGCCTCCGGAATCGAGTGGGTCACAAAAATGACGGTGCGCCGCTCTTTGGACCAAAGCTGCAGCAACTGCTCGTTCAGGCGATCCCGCGTGATTTCGTCCAGCGCGCCAAATGGCTCGTCCATCATCAGAATTCTGGGCTCGAACCCCAGCGCTCTTGCGATGGACACCCGCTGCTGCATGCCACCTGACAACTGCCAGGGAAACTTGCTCTCGAACCCGGCCAGACCCACGTTGGCGAGCTGGCGCATGGCAATGTCATTGCGCTGCTCTGCGCCCATGCCCTTGATCTCCAGCGGAAGCGTCACGTTTTTGAGCACGGTGCGCCACGGGTACAGTGCGGGCGCCTGAAAAACATAGCCGTAAGCACCGTTTTGGCGCGCCTGGGCGGCGCCCACGCCATTCACCAAAACCGTGCCTGAGGACAGTTGCTCCAAGTCGGCAATCACCCGCATGAGGGTGGTCTTGCCGCAGCCAGACGGGCCGATGAACGAGACGAACTCACCGTCAGCAATGTCAAGCGTCACGTTGCTCAAGGCTTGAACGGGTTTGTCACCTGTGCCAAAAAACACCGAGGCTTGCTTCACCTGGACGGCGAACTTCGACTCTGGATCGCGGGGAATTGAGGGTGTCACAGCCGTATTCAAGAGAGTTTCAAGAGAGTAAGGGAATGGGCATTTGGGACGGTCAAGCGAATTTCAGGCCAGTGCCAGCAAGCTCAGGGTTGTCACGGGTCAGTTCGCTCTGAGTATCGTTTAGTATTAATTTTGCATGATTCGTGTGAGTCGCATTCGCGGCAGAAATGGCCGCAACCGTGATGGCACACTTATTGCAAATATTTTGGAAGTTTGGTGTCTTGTCTGTCTGCCTACCAAGAAAGAGGAAAACTATGAAATCAGTATTGACATGTGGTGCAAAAGTTGGCGCGTTGGCAATCAGGGCTGTCGCCCTTGGTGCGTCCCTGGCGGCCGTCTCATTCACAGCCGTCGCGCAGGAAAAAGTCACCGTTCAGCTGAAATGGGTGCCACAAGCCCAGTTCGCCGGTTACTACGTGGCCGCTGCCAAAGGGTTTTACAAGGATGCCGGGCTGGACGTGACCATCAAGCCGGGTGGCCCCGACATCGCGCCCACACAGGTGCTGGCTGCCAATGGTGCTGACATCACGGTGGACTGGATGCCCAGCGCGCTGGCTGCCCGCGAAGCTGGCGTGCCCATGGTGAATGTGGCGCAGGTGTTCAACCGCTCTGGAATGATGCTGACTTGCAAAAAATCTGCCGGTGTGAACAAGGAAGCTGACTTCAAGGGCAAAACCCTGGGCGTCTGGTTCGGTGGCAACGAATATCCGTTCTTCTCTTACATGTCCAAACTGGGTCTGAAAACCAGTGGCTCTGCGGCCGACGTGAAAGTATTGAAGCAGGGCTTCAACGTCGACCCGATCCTGCAAAACCAGGCCGCCTGCATTTCCACCATGATTTACAACGAGTACTGGCAGGTGATCGACGCGGGTGTGAAGGCCGAGGAACTGGTCACCTTCTACTATGAAGACCAGGGCGTGTCGACACTGGAAGACGGCCTTTATGCGCTCGAATCCAAGCTGAAAGACCCTGCCTTCGTCACACGCATGGGCAAGTTTGTCAAAGCCTCGATGAAGGGCTGGGAGTATGCCGTGAAGAACAATGAGGAAGCCGCCAAAATCGTGTTGGCTGCCGACAAATCGGGTGGCAGCACCCTGGCCATCCAGAAGCGCCAGATGGAAAACATTGCCAAGCTGATCACCTCGCCGGCCGGTAAAGTGGGTTACCTGGACCCCGCTGCCTACCAGCGTACCGTGAAGGTGTTGATGGCCGGTGGAACCGCGCCGGTGATCAAGAAAGACCCCGGCAAAGCCGCCTGGACGCACGCAGTCTGGGATGCGGCTTCGAAGTAGTCGGGTGGAGCCAGTGAATGCAAAACTCACCCGCTCTTTCGAAGTCTGCCGACAGTGCAGACGCCGATGTTCACCCGGCGAGGCTGGCCATCGAACAGTACGAAAGAAACTTCTGCGACTCGCACACGCCGCTGAATCTGGCTCAGGCCAGGCTGGAGGCGGACCGGTGCTACTACTGTTACGACGCGCCCTGCATCACCGCCTGCCCCACCGG
>JANMCB010000050.1:0-4048 GCA_031360805.1 Rhodoferax sp. | reverse complement strand
CCTACGTTCTGGCCAAAAACACCCGCACCGGGCTGGTGGTGACGCACAACGGCGCGATGGACGCTGCGGCGCTGGCGGAGTTTTTGGGGGTCAATTAGGCGCAGAAATACCGCCTTGAGCGGGCGTAAAAGGCACCCTTGCTAGCGGGGGCTGTTCGTGGAATACTGCACGCTGTCACACGCCTTGCACAGCCATTTTCAAAGGAACCCAACATGATCAAAGTCGGCATCTTCGTGGCTGCGGGCATTCTGCTTTCCGCCTGCGCCAGTTCACCCATCGGGCCGCGTGGCACGGCGCAGCTGGCACCCACCACAGGCAATGCGGCGGTCGGCACGGTGACCTTCATCCAGCAAGGCAACGCGGTGCTGGTGGCAGGTGAAGTGCGTGGCCTCACGCCCGGCCGCGAGCATGGCTTCCATGTGCATGACAAGGGCGACTGCTCCGGCGGCGACGGCATGGCCACCGGTGGCCACTTCAACCCGACTGCCGCGGCCCACGGCGCGCACGACCACAGCCAGCACCATGCGGGAGATCTGGTCAGCCTGAAGGCCGACGCGGGTGGTGTGTCGCGCTTCAGCTACACGTCAACATCCATCGCAGTGGGCTCGGGCGCCACAAATGTCATCGGCAGGGGTCTCATCGTCCACCGCGACCCGGACGACTTCAAGACCCAGCCGACCGGCAACGCAGGCCCGCGCATCGCCTGCGCCGTCATCACGCTGGGTTGACACAAAAACGCCGAGGGCCGGGCCCGAAGTGCTTGTCAAGCAGGCTGAGGCGCTGCGCTCGGACTCGTCGGCTGCATCTGCACGCTGGCCTACTGCTCTTCAATGGTTCTGGCTAGCAGTTTGACCAGCGCGTAGAGCGTGCTGATATGCGGCGTAGGCGTCTTTGTCATGCGTCCCAATTCGACCACCGAACCCACCAGCGCGTCAATCTCCGGCGCCCGGCCCGCCGCGACGTCCTGCAACATGGAAGTCTTGTGTTTGCCCACTTTTTCCGCGCCGGCGATCCGCCCCAGAGCTTGAGCCAGATCTCCGCGCGGATGTCGTCCAGCACGGGTGCCTTGAACCCCGCCTGGGTGAGGCACCGGGACACGCGCTGGACGCGGTCGCTCGCCCTGCCGTCAAGCTCGCCCACTGGGAAGCGGTCGCCTTCAATGTGCCGCAAAACGCCAGGGCGCACGAGTTCAGATGCCGGGTACACCACGCAGCCGACAACCCGCTCTGCTGGTATATTTTTAAGGATGCTGCCGCTTGCGTCCACGCTGGAGACCACCGACCCCTGCAAAGCGCCGCCCTGCTTGTGAAAGTACCAGTAGGGAATGCCGTTCTGCATGGTCACCACCACAGTCTCTGGGCCCAAAAGCCGGGGAATGTCCAGCAGTTTCAGGAAACCGAAGCGGCCATGGCGCATTTCAAGGGCGTCCGGGGCGGCAAGCTGAGTGTGGGCGTGATCAGCGCCGGCGACTACTACTTCCCGAGGCTGCTGGTGGATTTCATGCGCCGCCATGCAGGCGCAACACTGGACTTTGCCGTCTACAACCGCCAGGAACTGCTGGGGCGTCTGGCCGACAACCTGACCGTTCTGGCCGTGATGGTGCGCCCGCCCCTGAATGCCGCTACCGTCAACGAAGCCTTCGCGCCACACCCCTACGTCATCCTGGCTTCGTCGGGCCACCCGCTGGCAGGCAAGCCACGCATTCCGTTGGCGCGGCTGGCTGGCGAGCCCTTCGTGGTCAGGGAGAAGGGTTCGGACACCTCACACGCCATGCGCGAGTTTTTTGGCGACTGCATCAACAGCCTCAACATCAGCATGGAGATCCGCAGCACGGAAACCATCAAGCAGGCGGTCATGGCGGGCATGGGCCTGGGCTTCCTGTCGGCGCACACCAGCAGCCGTGAACTGCGCGCCAGGAGCCTGGCAGTGCTCGACGTCAAGGGTCTTCCGCTGATGATGAACTGGTATGTGGTGCATCGGCAAAACAAGCGCCTGCCACCCGTGGCCCAGGCCTTCAAGGACTACCTGATCCAGGACGGCGCCGGCCAGATTGAAAAAATACTGGGCGTTGACCCGCAGCCCGCCGGGAAAAAGCAGGCCTTGTGACAAAGCACAATAATTGCGCGTCTGCCACTGAAACCGAACCCGACTGGCAGCCACTGGCGGGCCAGGTTGGTTCCCAGTCGATCCCAAGGAAAATTGATGACCATCACCACACTTGCAGCCCTGCGCGCGTTCTATGCCCCGGCGCGGGAGCGCTCCGTCCAAAAGGAGATTCCGCAACTTGACGCGCACTGCGCGCATTTCATCGCGCTCTCGCCTTTTGTTGTAGTGGCCAGCGCGGGAACTGATGGTGCCATGGACGCTTCCCCGCGCGGCGGCGAACTTGGTTTTGTGAAAATGCTGGGCGCGGGCACCTTGCTGATCCCCGATTCACCCGGCAACAACCGGCTCGACACGCTGGAAAACATCGTGCACACCGGCCGCGTGGGCCTGCTGTTTCTAGTGCCGGGCGTTGACGAGACCCTGCGCGTAAATGGCACCGCAGTGTTGACTGCCGACGAAGCCACATTGGCCCGCTGCGCCGACGCCAAACGTGCGCCCAAGTTGGTGATCCGCGTCACCGTCGAGGCCGCCTACCTGCACTGCGCCAAGGCCCTGATGCGCTCCAAGCTGTGGGACGCCAGCCGCCGCCTCGACCGTGCCGCGCTGCCGTCAATGGGCGAAATGCTCAGGGACCAGATCGGCGGTGATATTCCCGCTGAAACGCAAGAGCAGATGCTGGCGCGTTACGCTGTCGATTTGTAAGCGCCCCGCGCCCGGGCCGTCCGGCGATCAGTCCAGTTTCAGCCCCAGATCCACCGCGACTTTGACCCAGATCGGAACATCGTGCTCCCACTGTTTTCGGGTACTGGCGAGGTTCTGCGGTTTGTTGGGGATGCCGAAGGATTCGCGCAGTTTGGCGGCCCGTTCGGTGTTGGCCCCTCGCACCGCCACGTCCGACAGAATCTTGAGCACCGCCTCCGGCGTGCCCGCGGGGGCCATCAGGGGCAGCCCGCCCTCCAGGCCGACCAGGATGTCGTTGATGCCCTGCTCGATCAGCGTCGGCACGTCGGGCAGCTTGGGTGAGCGGTAACCGCCCGTGACCCCGATGGGCCGCACGCCCCGCGTGGCTACGGTATTGAAGGCCTGGTAGCTGCCGATGGCAATCTGAAGCTGGCCCGACGCCACGTCCACCCACATCGGCGATTCGCCCCGGTAATGCACCGACACGATCTTGGTGCCTTCACGCCGGTTGGTCTGGTCTGCCACCAGGTGTGGGTAGGAGCCGGGGGCATAGGTGCCCATGTTGGTCGAGTTGCTTTTGGCGTATTCGATGAACTCCTTCATGTTGCGCGCCGGCACCTTGTCGGGCACCGCGACCACCAGCGGGCCGGACGGGAACAGTGCTATCGGCGCCAGGTCTTTGTCCAGGTTGTAGGGCAGCTTGCTATAAAGCACTCGGTTTTGCCAGACCGTGCCTGAAGTGGTCATGAGCAATGTGTAGCCATCGGCAGGCGACTTGACCACCGAATCAATAGCGATGATGGCCCCACCGCCCGGTTTGTTTTCAACCACAGCGGGCTGCCCGAGTTGGGCGGTCAACTGCTCGGCGTACATACGGGCGTAGGCATCCGTCAGCCCGCCCGGCGGGAAGGCGACGATGATGCGAATTGGCTTGCTCGGCCACTTGTCACCCTTGTCGGCCTTTACGGGTTTGGCCGCCTGGGCCATGGCATCAGACAGCAATGCAGAGCTGCCCAAGGCCGCAGCCGCTGCTAAAAACTGGCGGCGCGACGCTGGTTTTGAATCTGACATGGCAGTTCTCCTCCTATTGAATTTCGGCCCAGTCTATCGGTGCAATCTGGCACCCAAAAGCGGGGAAACCCGTGCGCAGGCAGCGATGCTCGGGCGGCGAAATCGCCTTGAGCCACTGACATCAGAAAGCAGAAACAGCTACCATCGACGGTTGCCAGTGAATCATCCCGACTCCCCTCAATTTTCAGGA
>JANMCB010000041.1:0-3025 GCA_031360805.1 Rhodoferax sp. | reverse complement strand
GCAGTGGCCGATGGTGGCGACTACCTTCTGAACGGCGAAAAGACTTTCATCACCTCGGGCGTGCGGGCAGACTATGTCACCACCGCCGTGCGCACGGGTGATGCGGGTTCTCGTGGCGCTGCCGGTATTTCGATGCTGGTGGTGCCGATGCATCTGGCGGGCGTTTCGCGCACGCGCCTGGACAAAATGGGCTGGCTGTGTTCTGACACGGCGCACATCCGCTTTGACAATGTGCGAGTCGCGGCCCGCTACCGCCTGGGTGCCGAGGGTGCGGGTTTCAAGATGATCATGGGTAACTTCAACGGCGAGCGCCTGGGCATGTCGGTGCTGGCGCTCGGGTTTGCGCAAGCCTGTTTTGACGAGGCGCTTGGCTGGGCGCGCCAGCGCAAGACATTTGGGCAATTGCTGCTGGAGCATCAGGTGGTGCGCCACAAACTGGTCGATATGCAGATGCGCATTTCGTCCACGCAGGCCTGGGTCAATGCCTTGACCGACCGTGCCGACGCGGGCGCCGCATCTGACGGTGGCCAGATTGCAGCCAACTGGGTGGCCGAAGTCTGCATGCTCAAAAATCACGCCACCCAAACCATGCAGTTTTGCGCCGACCAGGCGGTGCAAATTCTGGGCGGCATGGGCTTCATGCGCGGCACCACCAGCGAGCGCATTTACCGTGAGGTCAAGGTGATGATGATCGGCGGCGGCGCCGAGGAAATCATGAAGGAACTGGCCGCGCGGCAGTTGGGCCTTTAGAGCAACGATGGCGATCCGCAATCGCCAGGCCGAGATTTTAGAATGCTATATATAAAATAGCAAACTTTCTATATAATACGAGGGCTATAAGCCTATTTAATCGGTTTTTTGCAAATTTCGGCTGAATTTTCAGTAAAAATTAACCTGCAGGTTAACTAACTCGCACCTGGGGCGGTACTTTTTACCCCTTGCCCATCAGCGCATTGCCCAGCGCGAACACAGAGTTTGGCACCGAAGGCCGCACCGCCACGGGTTTTGCCAGTGGTTTCTTGAACACGCCTCGTTGTACAGTGGCGGGCGCGTCGGCCACAACCCCCTTCGCCAGTTGCTCCAGTACCAGGCTGCGCAGGGTGACGGACTGCATGTAGTCTTCCATGCGCGCGTTGAACGCGTTCCACAGTTCCTGCGTCACGTCCGTCGCGTCGTTGGCGTCGGCAACACCCTGGGTAGCATGGCCATTGGCAACATGTCGCGCACGGTGGTCATCCAGATCGCCACGGCCATCCACCGATCCAATGATGTCGGCCACGGTGATTTCTTCTGCGCGGTGCCCCAGTGCGTAACCGCCGCCAGGCCCGCGCGTGCTTTGCACCAGACCGTCGTGGCGCAGGCGGCTGAACATCTGCTCCAGATAAGAGAGCGAAATCTGATGGCGCGTGGCAATGTCAGACAGCGCCACCGGGCCATTTTTCTGGCGCAGCGCAACGTCAATCATGGCGGCAACGGCAAAGCGGCCTTTGGTACTCAATCGCATGTGGATTTCTCCTGCAAATGCCACAACAGTGTGACAAGCTGAACTGTAGGCTCTAATTTACTTCGTGTAAATTCGTATTTACGACAAAATCACTTCGAAAATTGCGAACAATAATCAGTTTTCGACCTGTTTGAACAACCCTGGGAAGCGCCATGAACTTTAAGCACCTGCATTATTTTTGGGTGACCGCCAAGGCTGGCGGCATCATGCGCGCGGGCGAGCAACTGCACACCACGCCGCAAACCCTGTCCGGCCAGATCAAGCTGCTTGAAGAGTGGCTGGGGCGCAAGCTGTTTCGCAAAAGTGGCCGCCAGCTTGAGTTGACCGAAGACGGCCGACTGGCGCTTGGGTATGCCGATCAAATTTTTGCGCTGGGCAACGAGCTTGAAGCCGCAGTGCGCCAGGCGCGCGGTGGCCAGCGCGTGCTGGACTTTTCGGTCGGCGTGGCGGATTCGGTGGCCAAATCGGTCGCTTACCGCCTGCTGGAACCTGCGCTGGCCGTCACCCTGCCGGTGCGCCTGATCTGCGTTGAAGGCAAGTTCAACGATCTGCTGGCGCAACTGGCCTTGCAGCGGCTTGACTTGGTGATTGCCGACGAGCCCATGTCGCGGCGCATCAGCGTCAAGGCTTTCAATCACCCGCTGGGCAGCACGGCCATGAGCTTTTTCTGCACGCCCGCGCTCAAAAAACAGCTCAAGGGCGATTTTCCGCAGTGCCTGAACGACTCGCCCATGCTGATTCAGGGCTCGTCCGCATCCGTGCGCCAGCAGTTGGAGGGCTGGCTTACCCGCTACCAAATCCACCCGCGCATCGTCGGCGAGTTTGACGACGGCGCGCTCATGACCGCCTTCGGCCGCGAGGGCCGCGGTGTCTTCATGTCACCCTCCGTGCTGGAGGCCGAGACCATCGCCCAGTTCGGCGTCGAAGTCGTGGGGCGCAGCAGCGAGTTAGTCGAAGAGTTTTACGCCGTGTCGGTAGAGCGGCGCATCACGCACCCCTGCGTCGTGGCGATCACGGATGCGGCGCGGGGGCGGTTGTTTACCGCTTGAGGGTGTTGATAGGGTGGAAGGTGCTTGCGGCATATCACGGAAGTTAAAAATTGGCGCCTCGGAGCCCAAATTGGGGTCAGATATCAATTACCGGAAGCCGAAGCGAAGCGAAGGGTTCGGTAGATTGTGCTCTGACCCCAATTTGGGGTTCGAGGTGACGATTTTTTGACGGCCTCAACGTTTGAATTAAGCGGACCAGCCAGCGTAGCTGGCGCAGGTCCGCTTGAATGAAGGGTTGAACATCACGGGGTAGGACGCCTCGCCAATCGAAGCATGTCCGGGCTCGCTAGGACTTCCCAGCCGAACTGGCGTAGTGCAGCCAAGTGAATTTCTGCAGATTTCGCAATGAGTTGACGACCATCCTCGTGCGTGATAGTAAATGTGAAGTCCAAGCCACGCTGCACAAACTCGTAATCCCCGTGCTGGTTGTCGTCGACGTGCGCGCCACCGTCTTGATTTGCAGCCCACAAAC
>JANMCB010000023.1:0-4568 GCA_031360805.1 Rhodoferax sp. | reverse complement strand
TAGGCAAAGTCTTGCAGGCCGTCGAGTTGCTCGTCTTTCGGGTCGGCCCAGCCCAGCAGGGTATGGGTGCAGGCTGTGTGGATCAGCATCTGCATCAGGTGCATTTTGTTCGACATGCGCTTTGTCTCTCGGGTCTTTTTTGAATGTGGGGGACGCTCTAAAGGGCGTCTTAGCGAATCAGCGACCGCACATAGTCGTCGCCCAGGCCCACTTCGCGGCAGTGTTTGGCGTAACGGTCCAGCCGCAGGAACACGTCGTCGTAGTCAGTCGGGTTGCCGGCGTCGTCTACATACACCAGCGGGCCGTTGACATGGAATATTGCTGTCATGTGGCCGACGTCGGGGTGGATGTACAGCGTGTGAATGTGGCCGGCCGGCTCGTAGGCGAAGCTGCCGGCACGGGCGACCCAGTCGTGCTCGCGGTAACCCCATGCGCCATCCAATGTCCAGGCGGTGACCGGCGAAGCATGGCGGTGCCGCTGGATCGTGCCCTTGCCCTCGGCCTTCAAGATGCTCACCCAGCCGCCATTGGCCACGTCAAACAGCAGCGGGCGCACCTTGCCCATTTTGCCCAGCGCGTACCACTTGTTGTCCTCGACCATCACGTCGGGCTGGTACATCTCGGGCAGGGTGTAGGGAGAATTCGGGATGTTGATCATGTGAATTTTTCTGTGGACAGCGTGAAAATTCGAGCCGGGCGTGCATTGAAATAGACGTTCAAACAAATTTTCATTCTGGATGGTATGTATATTATACTGGTGAGTAAACTAGGGTTTTCCCGAATTAATCAAAGTTCAAACGGACTTGCGAAAGGACCTACGCAACCGCCAGCTTGCAAGGCCGCCATCGCCGGTGTCGAAGGAAATTTGCGCTTGGCTGCGTCGCCGGTGACAAAGGCTCAAACGCAGCGCGTTCAGGTTCTGGCCGTTGGTGAAAATTTGATATCACCTGCGATATCAAAATTTGTCATTTTCACAGTGAAAAGTGCATTTCTCTTCAAAAAACCGAACAAATATGCCTCTAGCCCTCAAATAATATGCGCGTGCAGCTATGTAACTAATAGCGAATTTGTGTTGACGCCAGACGACTTCACTCCAATGGCGCCAACCCGCCTGACTCAGATCGCAGCCCGGTTTGTCCTTAAAGCCCGCCCGTTGCGATTCTTTCCCCTTGCCCCGCATTGAACCCCTTGGCATGTAATTTGCGCGGAGACGGTGCCACACCCACTTCTCCGGACTGGGCCGTACAGTAAGATACTTATCAACCCACCAAGGCACACACATGCGCAACCCACGCACATCAATTTTGCTCACCAGCGCACTCCTTGCCCTCGCGTTCACCGGCCACGCAGCCGCGCAAGGCAAATACCCCGAGCAACCCGTCAAGCTCGTCGTCGCGCTGCCGGCGGGCGGCAGTGTGGACATGATCGCCCGCACGCTGGGGCAAAAGTTGAGCACCGTATTGGGGCAGCCTTTTGTGGTCGACAACCGGGCGGGTGGCTCGGGCCAGATCGGCATGCCGTTTGTGGCCAAGGCGGCGGCTGATGGGTACACGCTCACGGTGTCGCCCGCATCGTTTTTGACGACCAACAAAAGTATCTTCAAGACTTTGCCTTACGACCCCGAGGCGGACTTCCTGCCGGTCTCGCGCCTGGTCAACCAGCCCATGGTGCTGATTGTGAAAGACAAGCAGAAGTACCCGACCGTGGCTGTGCTGATAGCGGCTGCCAAGGCGGCGCCGGGCAGGATCACCTACGCCTCCTCGGGTGACGGCAGCCCGCAGCATCTGGGCGGGCTGATGTTCGAAGCGCGCACGCAAACCACGCTGCTGCATGTACCTTACCGGGGCGGGGCGCTGGCCATCAACGACACCATCGCGGGCACGGTGGATGCGATGTTCGCCGTGATGCCCGAGGCAGTGGCGCATGTGCAGTCGGGCAAGCTGCATGCGCTGGGCGTGATGAGCCCCCAGCGCTCGCCGGTGTTTCCACAGGTGCCGACGATGGCTGAAAGCGGCATCGCCGACCTGAACCTCTCCGCATGGATGGCGCTATTGGCCCCTGCCAAGACACCTCGTGCGGTGATTGACCAGCTCAACCGCGCGGTTCAAACCGCTTTTGATTCAGAGCTGAAAGCCAAGCTGGCCGAAAGCGGCATTGAGGTTGCCACCAGCACGCCAGAAGACGTGCAACGCCTCATTACCCGGGACATCAAGGTGCACGCGGAGCTGGTGAAGGCGGCTGGCCTGACTCCACAATAGCGATATCAAAAATCGCTTAACCACCTCGTGGCAACTACCTCGTCGTAACTACCGGTGAGTTACTTCGTGCAGTTCGCTGAGGTTGATCAACGCAGCCAGCACCACTGGTTTGAAGCCGATCCTGGCCTTTCCGGCGCCGTCGCCGCCACTCAAAATCAGTTTCTGAAGGTACTCAACGCAATCGCGATGTCCCCAAAACGTGTCGATGGCTTTGGCGATGCGCTCGTGGTGGGTGCTGACAATGGCCATTTCCCGGTCGATGCGTGCCTGCCGTGGGAGCTCATGCAGCCCCATGGGTCGGGTCGCAATATCTTCCTCAAGATAATTGATGGGAGGGAATCCAACGGCCGCCTTGTCAGCGGGGGCTTTGTCTGCGGGTTTTTTATTCGGCATGGCACATTTCCAAATCAGCTTTGGGAATGCATTTTAGTTCACCATCACAAGCTTGCCCTTGACACCCCGTGAGCCCATGTGGGCGTAGGCGGCCTTCAAATCTGCCATGGGCATGGTGGCATCGATGACCGGCTTGATTTTTCCCTGGCTGTACCACTGTGCCAATTCCGCCATCATCGCCGCATTGGCTTTGGGTTCGCGCCGCGAATAGTCACCCCAAAACACGCCGACGATGGACGCGCCTTTGAGCAACGCCAGGTTGAAGGGCAGGGCAGGGATGGGGCCAGACGCAAAGCCCACCACAAGGTAGCGGCCACGCCAGGCAATGGAGCGGAAGGCAGGTTCGGCAAAATCGCCGCCCACCGGGTCATAGATCACGTCAGGCCCATTGCCCTGAGTCAGGGCTTTGAGGCGTTCGCGCAGATTTTCGGTCTGGTAGTTGATGGTTTCATCGGCGCCAATGGACTTGCAAAGGGCGCACTTTTCGTCGGTTGAGGCTGCGGCAATGACTTTGGCGCCTGCGGCCTTGGCGATCTGAATAGCCGCCGTGCCGACACCGCCAGCGGCGCCCAGCACCAGCACCGTTTCGCCGGCCTTGAGTTGAGCCCGGTCGATCAGGGCGTGGTGCGACGTGGCGTAAATCATGATGAACGCCGCAGCGTCCACGAACCCGAACCCGGCGGGCAACGGCATGCATCGCTCGGCGGGCGCGAGGGTGTGGGTACCAAAGCCGCCGGTGCCCGACAGGCAAGCCACGTTTTGCCCCACTTTCAAATGGGTCACACCAGCTCCCACAGCGGCGACAACGCCTGCATATTCAGAGCCGGGCACAAAGGGCAGCGCCGGTTTCATCTGGTACTTGTTCTGCACAATCAGAATGTCCGGAAAGTTCAGGCTGGCGGCCTTGATTTCTATCAACACCTCTCCCGCGCCGGGGACGGGGGTGGGCAATTCTTTCCAGGTCAGGGCGTCGATGCCAACGGGGTTTTCGCAGAGCCAGGCGTGCATGGGAGGTCTTTCAAAAATAATGCGCAATGATAGAGCCATCCTACAATCGTGGGCAACTACAGGCGACCATGAAAATACTGATTTCAAACGATGACGGCTACCAGGCACCGGGCATTGTGGCTTTGTACGAGGCGCTCAAGGACGTGGCCGAGGTTGAAGTGGTTGCCCCGGAAATGAACAACAGCGCCAAGTCAAATGCACTGACCCTGCATTCGCCATTGCAGGTTACCCGCGCTGCCAACGGATTCAGGTTTATCAACGGCACCCCTGCAGACTGCGTGCACATTGCACTGACTGGCTTGCTGGGCTATCGGCCAGACCTGGTGGTGTCGGGCATCAACAACGGCGCCAATATGGGCGACGACACGATCTATTCAGGAACTGTGGGTGCCGCCATGGAAGGCTACCTGTTCGGCGTACCCGCCATCGCGTTTTCGCAGGTTGAAAAGGGCTGGAAGCACATTGATGCGGCCGCAGCCAAAGCGCGAGACCTGGTGCTGCAGATGTCAACCCACAATCTGGTCATCACCGGCAAGGAGCCGTGGCTGCTTAATGTCAACATTCCCAACTTGCCGGTTGATGCCATCAAGCCCATGAAAGTTTGCCGCCTTGGCAAGCGTCACGCTGCCGAGGCCGTGATTACCCAGCAGAGTCCGAGAGGCGACATCATGTACTGGATCGGCGGTGCTGGCCCTGCCAAGGACGACTCTGAAGGCACAGATTTTCACGCCACAGCGCAGGGCCACATCGCGATGACGCCGCTCAAGACCGATTTGACTGAGCACGGCCATTTGGGTTATTGGGCGCAGACGCTGATGCAGTTGCGCAATCACCAGAACGATTGATGGGTAGCCTGACCGAAAAGTGCAACATGTTGAAACAACGGCCCTCATTTCCAGCGAAACTCGC
>JANMCB010000545.1:0-5682 GCA_031360805.1 Rhodoferax sp. | reverse complement strand
TGGCGAGCAGATGCGCCAGATCAGCCTGAAATTCGTACCTACCGCCATCCTTTCGCGCCAATGCGCGGTGATACGGGACCAGACCCTCATCATCAACCTGCCTGGGCAGCCCAAATCGATCCAGGAGACGCTGGAAGGCCTGCGCGATGCATCGGGCGCCTCCGCCCTGCCCGGCATCTTCGCGGCCGTTCCCTATTGCATCGATTTGATCGGCGGCCCCTATCTGGAAACCAACGACGCCGTGTGCAAGGCGTTTCGACCCAAATCGGCCATTCGGCCAGCGTGACGTGCGAATTTGAAGCTCCAATATACCCAAATTAGGTATATTGAAGCCTCAAATCGATGCAAAAACGCAAAAAACCGATCAAATACGGCTATAGCCCTCGTATATTATACATAGTTTGCTATGTATAATATAGCATATCAAATTCACACTACGCACACATCTGGCGCGTCAGTAGTCGCCGCTGGAGCCGCTGGCCAGGCTTTCAAATTTGGTGATGGGTTTGAGGAACGCCAGCTTCACGGTGCCGGTGGGACCGTTTCGCTGCTTGGCGATGATGACTTCCGCAACGCCAGGCTCTTTGCAGGCATCCTTGGTGTAGTACTCGTCGCGGTAAATGAACATGATGATGTCGGCATCTTGCTCAATCGCGCCCGATTCGCGCAGGTCACTCATCATGGGGCGTTTGTCGGGGCGGGTCTCGACGCTGCGGTTGAGCTGCGACAGGGCGATGACCGGGCACTTCAGTTCTTTGGCCAGCATCTTGAGGCCGCGTGAGATTTCACCCAGCTCGGTGGCGCGGTTTTCTTCATTGCCGGCGCTGCCGCTCATGAGCTGCAGGTAGTCCACCACGATCAGGCCGAGTTGCCCGCACTGGCGCGCCAGGCGCCGTGCGTTGGCGCGCAGTTCACTGGACGTGAGGCCCGCGCTCTCGTCAATGTGCAGGCTGATATTGCGCAACTTCTCGATGGCTTCGGTCAGGCGAGGCCACTCTTCGTCGGTCAGTTTGCCTGTGCGCAGATGGCTCTGGTCAATCCGCCCGATGGAGCCGACGATACGCACGGCCAGCTGCGCCGCACCCATCTCCATCGAGAACACTGCCACCGGCAGCCCTTCGTGCAGCGCGACGTGTTCGGCAATATTGATCGCCAGCGCGGTCTTGCCCATGGAAGGACGCGCGGCCAGGACGATCAAATCGCCCGCCTGGAAACCGGCGGTCATGCGGTCCAGGTCGTAAAACCCGGTCGGCACGCCCGTGACGTCGTTCGGGTTGTCGGCCATTTCCTGAACGCGGTCCAGGAGCGCCACCACCAGCGAATCCATCGCCTGAAAACCCTGCTTCATGCGCGAGCCCTGCTCGCCGATGTTAAAAATCTTCTGCTCAGCCTGGTCAACGATGTCGGCCACGGGGCGACCTTTGGGGTTGAAGGCGTCGGTCGAGATTTCATCGCTCGCGGTCACGAGTTTGCGCAGGATGGAACGCTCGCGCACGATCTCGGCATAGCGGCGGATGTTGCCCGCGCTGGGCACATACTGCGCCAGCGAATTGAGGTAGCTCAGGCCGCCAGTCTCTTCTGCCTTGCCCTGGTTTTGCAAATGCTCAAACACGGTGATGACGTCCGCCGGCTTGGTGGCATTGATCAACGTGCCGACAGCAGCGTAGATCAGGCGGTGTTCATAGCGGTAAAAGTCGCCATCGGTGAGCAGGTCGCCCACCCGGTCCCAGGCGGCGTTGTCCAGCAGCAAACCGCCCAGCACGCTGGATTCGGCTTCCAGGGAATGCGGCGGAATGCGCAGCTGCGCTATCTGGCGGTCCGATGGGAAATCATCTGCAACAGCAGAAAGGAACGGCGAAACAACGGCTGACATGTGATTCCTGATGGCTCTTTGTGTGGCCTTCGATGCTAAGGCTTTGGTTGCGGGCTGTCATGGGACAAGCCTGTGGGAAGCTTGTGGACAAGGTGTGTATTTTGAGGCAATCGCTGTGCACAGATCCGCCCACACAGGCGCCCATGAAAAAAGCCGCTGGCTCGTCACCAGCGGCTTCAGGGTCGGTTGACCGAGTTAAGCGGTTTCGCCGTAAACCGACACGGTGATGTCCACCACCACATCGGTGTGCAGGGCAACTGCCACGGTGCTTTCGCTGACGATCTTGATCGCGCCGTTGGGCATGCGGATCTGGGCTTTGACAACCTTGTAACCGGACTTGACCAGTTCTTCGGCAATGTCAGCATTGGTCACTGAACCAAACAGGCGACCATCCACACCCGCTTTTTGCGTGAGCTTGATGGTGGTGCCGCCCAGTTTGGCGCCCAAGGCCTGCATTTCAGCCAGTTTGGCTGCAGCGGCTTTTTCAAGTTCGGCGCGTTTGACTTCAAACTCCAGTTTGGCAGCTGCCGTGGCGCGGCGGGCGCGGCCTTGTGGAATCAGGAAGTTGCGGGCGTAGCCATCCTTGACCTTGACGATTTCGCCCAGGTCACCCAAATTTACGACTTTGTCGAGCAGAATAATTTGCATGATGTGTTCCTTAGATGCGGTGCTGGTCGCTGTACGGCAGCATCGCGAGGAAACGCGCGCGCTTGATGGCGGTGTTCAGCTGGCGCTGGAAAATCGCACGGGTGCCGGTCAGGCGTGCGGGAATGATCTTGCCGTTTTCGGCGATGAAATCACGCAAGGTGTCGATGTCCTTGTAGTCGATCTCTTCGACGCCGGTCACCGTGAAGCGGCAAAACCGCTTGCGTTTGAACAGCAGGTTCTGTGCGGGGCGCTTGGGGCGCTTGTCTTTGTTAAATTTCTTGAATGCGGGCATGGAAGCCTCCTAAAAATCAATCTTGCTAAATACTGTTCGAGCCAGGAACTTCAATCTGCTCAAGTTCCTGAATGTGAAACACAACGCCTTTGCCGCTGCGACCTGAAGCCAGAAAACCTTCAAAGCGCCAGAGACTGCCGATTGCCTGTTTCACAAGCCGGTCTGCCATTGCGCCGAAAGCCACTGACTTCATCACCACTTTGACCTGTCTTGTCTGCCCGGCTTCCAGAACTTCTGACTCGTGTTCGAGCAGCAGGTTCAGGGCGGGCAGTCCGGCTGGGGTGTAACGCAAGGCTTCGGCCTCGGCGATACGGGCAGTCAGAACAACGCAGTTGTCAGCGGTGCTCACTCCTTTTGAAAAAAGAGCGAATTAACGGTCGCCGCGGTCGCCGCGATCACCGCCACGGTCACCACCGGCGTATTCCGCCTGGTTGGACTTGCGGGCGTCTTCACGCTCGACCTGCTTCATCATCGATGAAGGGCCGGTGTCGGCTTTTTTCTTCAGGACAGTCAAGTGACGCAGCACGGCATCGTTGAACTTGAAGGCATGCTCCAGTTCAGCCATCACGGCTTGACTCGCTTCGATGTTCACGCACAGGTAGTGGGCTTTGGAGAGCTTGTTGATCTGATAGATCAACTGGCGGCGGCCCCAGTCTTCGACCCGGTGCACTTTGCCTTTTCCTTCAGGGGAATCGGCGGTGATCATGCCTTTGTAGCGTTCCAGCATGGCCGGAACCTGTTCGCTCTGATCCGGATGGATCATGAGAATGATTTCATAATGACGCATTAAAACTCCTTATGGGTTTGCCAGGTCAGACAAGCCTCAACAAGAAGCAAATAGCCTGGCGTGGATGAAAGCCGCCCTCAGCGTCAGATGAGGTGCGGCAAGGGAAGCCCATGATTATATGCTGCTTTCGGCTTTCCCGGCCTGCGCCAGGGCCAGCCCCTGCCAGGTGGCAATCACCGAGTCGGGGTTGAGCGACAGTGACGAGATGCCCTCAGAAGCCAGCCAGTTCGCAAAATCAGGGTGGTCGCTTGGGCCCTGGCCGCAGATTCCAACATACTTGCCCTGCTTTTTGCAGGCTGCGATGGCCATGCTGATCAAAGCCTTCACGGCCGGATCGCGTTCGTCAAAATCGGCAGCGAGCAGCTCCAGGCCGGAGTCGCGGTCCAGGCCCAGGGTGAGCTGGGTGAGGTCGTTGGAGCCGATGGAAAAGCCGTCGAAGTATTCCAGGAACTGATCGGCCAGAATGGCGTTGCTCGGGATCTCGCACATCATGATCAGCTTCAGTCCGTTTTCTGCGCGCTTGAGACCGTGTTTGCCCAAAAGCTCGGTAACCGCCTTGGCCTGCCCCAGCGTGCGCACAAAAGGCACCATGATCTCGACATTGGTCAGGCCCATGTCCTCGCGCACCCGCTTCAGGGCCTCGCACTCCATTGCAAACGCCTCGCCGAAAGCCCCGCTCAAATAGCGCACCGCGCCGCGAAACCCGAGCATCGGGTTTTCTTCTTCCGGCTCGTAGCGGCTGCCACCAATCAGCTTGCGGTACTCGTTGCTCTTGAAATCGGACAGGCGAACGATGACGGGCTTGGGCCAGAAGGCAGCTGCAATCGTGGCAACGCCCTCGGCGACGCGGTCCACATAAAAGGCCCGTGGCGAGGCATGGCCCCGGGCCACGGACTCCACCGCCTTCTTCAAATCAGCATCGACATTCGGGTAGTCCAAAATCGCTTTCGGGTGCACGCCAATGTTGTTGTTGATGATGAACTCCAGCCGCGCCAGCCCCACGCCGGCATTGGGCAACTGGCAAAAATCGAAGGCCAGCTGTGGATTGCCGACGTTCATGGTGATCTTGATGGGAATTTCGGGCATCACACCGCGCTGAACTTCGGTGATCTCGGTTTCCAGCAGGCCGTCATAAATGAAGCCCGTGTCGCCCTCGGCGCAGCTCACTGTGACCAGCATGCCGTCTTTCAGCAGCTCGGTGGCGTTACCGCAGCCGACCACGGCGGGAATGCCCAATTCACGCGCGATGATGGCCGCGTGGCAGGTGCGCCCGCCGCGGTTCGTGACAATGGCCGAGGCCCGCTTCATCACCGGCTCCCAGTTCGGGTCGGTCATGTCGGTCACCAGAATGTCGCCGGCCTGCACCTGGTCCATGTCGTTCAAGCTGTGCACCACGCGCACCGGGCCAGTGCCAATTTTTTGCCCGATGGCGCGCCCTTCAGCCAGCAGCGTACTTTTGCCTTTGAGCTTGTAGCGATGCTCGGCCTTGCCTTTAGCCTGACTTTTGACCGTCTCAGGCCGGGCTTGCAGGATGTAGAGCAAGCCATCAACACCGTCCTTGCCCCATTCGATGTCCATGGCGCAGCCGTAATGCCGCTCAATCACCAGCGCATACCTGGCGAGTTGCTCCACATCGGTGTCTGTCAATGAGTAACGGTTTCGCAGCTCGGTCGGCACGTCGGTCGTTTTGACCAATTTCCCGGTCGCCGATTTTTCAGCGGCAGTGGCGAATTCCATCTGGATCAGCTTGGAGCCCAGACTGCGCCGGATGATCGCGCGCTTGCCCGCGTTGAGCATGGGTTTGTGCACATAAAACTCGTCCGGGTTCACGGCGCCCTGCACCACGGTTTCTCCCAGGCCATAACTTGATGTGATGAAAACCACGTCTGAAAAACCCGATTCAGTGTCGATGGTGAACATCACGCCCGCCGCGCCCAAGTCTGATCGCACCATGCGCTGAACGCCCGCGCTCAAGGCCACGTGCTCGTGCGCGAAGCCCTTGTGCACGCGGTAGCTGATGGCCCGGTCGTTGTAAAGCGAGGCGAACACCTCCTTCATCTTGTGCAGCACATCGGCAATGCC
>JANMCB010000480.1:0-2003 GCA_031360805.1 Rhodoferax sp. | reverse complement strand
TTTTGAGATTGCGCGGCGCTCGCGTGGCACGCCGCGCATTGCCAACCGGCTGTTGCGCCGGGTGCGGGATTACGCCGATGTGAAAGGCAAGGGTGACATCACGCTGGATATCGCCAACCGCGCGCTGGCCATGCTCGATGTCGACCCGCAGGGTTTTGACGTGATGGACCGCAAGCTGCTCGAGGCCGTGATTCACCGCTTTGACGGTGGCCCGGTGGGGCTGGACAACATCGCCGCCAGCATCGGCGAGGAGCGAGAAACGATTGAAGACGTGATTGAGCCGTACCTGATTCAGCAAGGCTATTTGCAGCGCACACCGCGCGGGCGCATTGCGACGCTGGCGGCCTACCGGCATCTGGGTGTGACGCCACCCAAGAGCGACCCAGAACTGTTCCCGGTGTGAAGCCCATTGCCTAAGCTGGCAGGCCCAAAACGCCCAAAGCAATCGCCAGCGCAGCGACTTGCAAAACCAGCGCCGCCAAACGGCCCAACCTGCCTTGCATGACCGCCCCGAGCGACCACATCCCGACTGAAAGCACAACAATCCAGACCACTGCCTGACCCGATGGCAGGGTTTCGGCAACCCACAGAAACGCGGCAACGCCCGCCAGCAGCAGCGCAAACTGAAGGGCGCCAAACCACAGCAACCCTCGGCCCATGGGCGGGTTGAACGTCTGCACTTCGGCCATGTCAAACGCGCGCCTTGGGAAGCGCTCTGCCAGGTCCGGCGCACGCCAGCCTGGTGGCTTGAACCACACTTTCAGCTTGTCGCGCCACGACTGGGTACGCCAGCTGTCTTTCGCCAAACCCCAATAGACTTCGGCATTGGCCCACAGCGGGTCCCAGCTATTGAGCGTGCTTCGCGTGCCGTACACACACTTCACGCTTTCCTCCTTGAAGCTGCCAAACAGGCGGTCCCAGATGACGAGGACGCCGCCGTAGTTTTTGTCCAGATAACCATCGTTCACTGCATGGTGCACGCGGTGGTTGGAGGGGGAACAAAACACGCGGTCAAACCAGCCGAGCTTGCCAATGTGCTCGGTGTGCACCCAGAACTGGTAGAGCAGGTCAATCAACGCAACCGTTCCAAATATCACCGGTGGCACACCTGCGACGGCCATCGGCAAGTAGAAAATCCAGCCCAGCAGATTGCCACTGGAAGACTGGCGCAGTGCCGTGGACAGGTTGTAGCTCTGGCTTTGGTGGTGCACCACGTGGGCGGCCCAAAACAGGGCGACTTCGTGCCCGGCGCGGTGCAGCCAGTAGTAGCAAAAATCGTAGAAAACCAGCGCCAGCAACACGCCGTACCAGGTGCCCCAGAAGGTTGCGGCGTCGAAAAGAGCCACGCTGCTGAAGACGGCGGTGTAGATGCCAACCGTCAATACTTTGGTCAAGATGCCGCCGAGCTGGCTGAGCATGCCCAGGCTGATGCTGTTCACGGTGTCGTTGAAGCGGTAGCTGTCGGCCGGCGCACCCTGGCGCACTTTGCGCCGACCCCAGAAAATTTCAATCGCGATCAGCGCCAGGAAAACCGGCGTTGCGAAAACAATGACTTTGCCCATGCCTGAATTTTGCCGTGCGCCAGGCGCGAATCAAGGGTTGGGCCGCCTAAAAACGCTGGGTAACAACCCTAACCTGCCTGGAGTTTGTCGCGTTCACGGTCTGCAGAATTTGTGCAAACACAGTGCTATTATTTAAGCAGCAATAAGTCTATATTATACGAGGGCTATAGGCCTATTTGGTTGACTTTTTGGTCAAAATTCGCGATTCTGTGATAAAAATTAACCTACAGGTTAATAAAATCGCCCGCGGCGAGATGGTGAAAGAGTCATGCCGCCGATTCGTCCAGCGCCCGGCCATCATCCAGATGCAGGGTGTCGGCCCAGCCGACCAGGCTCAAACCCTCGGGCGTCCACAACAGGCGGTTGATGGCGGCATTGCCCAGCTCCCAGGTGCGCGGGCTCTGGATCGCCTGGCGTGTGGCGACGCGGTACAGAACGTCC
>JANMCB010000466.1:0-13172 GCA_031360805.1 Rhodoferax sp. | reverse complement strand
CTTGTAAATCAAGTCGTCTTCAATGCACCCGCCCGACACTGATCCCACTACAGCACCATCCTCGCACAAGGCCATGATGGAACCCACAGGACGGGGCGACGATCCCCATGTCCGCACCACAGTAGCCAGCAAGGCATGCTTCCCGCTCTGCCTCCAATTTCGCAGGGTGCGAAGCACCATCACATCAAGGTTTTCCATATCAGCTCCTCTCCATCCATAGAGCAAACTCCACTAGCGCATTGCAAGATAGGCAACGACCAACACGGCCGCGATACCGATCCAGACCCAGGCGGGAATTCCTGATGCGTCGGCAACTTTTTTGGTATTGCCATCAATCGGATCCGCGGCACCCGACTCGGTTTTGGAAGCGTACGCGGCTGGATAAGCAGCCTGCATGGCCTCATCAAATCGTTTGAAAAAATCCTCTGCCATGGACTTGGCGACACCGTCAATCAGTCTCTGGCCCAACTGCGCAATCTTGCCTCCCACCGAGGCGTGCACTGTGTAATTCAATTCGCACCCTGCGTCATTCGGCGTAAGGACGACGGCTGAATTGCCTTTGCCAAAACCCGCGGCGCCACCCTGTCCCTCGAAATTGATGCTGTAGGACTTGGGCGCCACTATGTCGCTCAATGTAATTTTTCCTGCAAACTTGGCTGCGACTGGACCGACTTTGACCGACATGCCGATGGCATACTGGTTGTCACCAGTTGGCTCAACTTTGTCGCAGCCGGGTATGCAGGCTTTGAGAACGGCTGGGTCATTCAGGGCATCCCATGCCTGTTGCTGGGTGATCGCCAATTGGCGGCTTCCTTGCATGTCCATTGTGGTTCCTTCAATAGGTATTTAAACCGTTCGATCAACATTTCATCAACTTGGCCAGGCTGGTGGCCAAGTCCTCGAGCTTGCTGACATTGTGAACTGCCAACATACCGTGAACCTGACTGTGGAGGGCTGCGGCACCACGTGCAATAGGGGCATAACCATCAAATCTCATGAGGGGGTTGAGCCACAACAGGCGACGGCTGCGCCGCCTGAGCCAGGTCAATTCCTGCGTCAAGTCAGACGGCTCACCTGTATCAAGGCCATCAGTGATCATCAACACAAGGGTGCGCCTTCCCACCAGCCGACGTGAATAGCGCTGTCGCAGCGTAGCCAATGAATCTCCGAATTGGGTTCCACCAGCAAAGTCGTCGATGGCGACACTGGCGGCCACGAGCATGTCATCTGTGTCTGCCAGTTTGAAGGCAGGCGTCAAGTCCGTGAGGTGGGTGCCAAAGGCAAAGACATCTCGGCGCGGGTGGCGGCGGGTAGCCGCGTGCAAAAACGCCAGCAGAAGGCGCGCATACCGCTCCATCGAGCCAGAGACATCTACCAATACCAGAATCGGCAAAGGTTGTTCTCGCCGCTGCAACCGGGGCAATCGCACAAGCTCACCACCGGTTTGTGCGGCCAGATGCATGACACCCGGCCAATGCATGCGATTACCCCGCTGTGCCGGACCTGTGCGACGGGAAACGAAGTGCGGGAGTGGCAAATGCACGTCACGAACCAAGCGCTCAATCAGCCGGAACTCGCTACTTGAAAGTGCATTGAAGTCGGCGTGCTTCAGCCGATCCAGGTCACTGGCCGTCATCACCGCATCAAACTCGACTTTCTGGTCTTCTTGCTTCGGTTTTGCCTGTTGTCCAAAGGCGCTTTGAGGTGACAGCGCTTCGCGCACACGCGGACGCCGCTTGCTGGGCTCTGCCTTGCCCTCAGCACTGGGCAACAACTGCGACAGCAGCTTCTGCGCCATCTCAGGATTACGGAAATAGGCATCGAACAGCTCACGAAACACTATCCGGTCCTGTTCCCGGCTGATCATCACGGCTTCCAGCGCCGCACTCACATCTTCTCTTGAACCGAGACCTACTGTAACGGCGGCCTGAGTTGCCAATACGATGCGGGAACTGTCAATACGCACACCAGCCCGGCGCAAGGTTCGACCAAATCCGGCAATGTTGTCAGCCAGTTTACCGGTGCGGGCGTCGCCTAGTTGCACAACTTCCTCATGCAACCTCTTCCTCGGACTTCAGCAAAGCACTGGCCAAGTCGGAGGTCAAGGCTGCAACGTCTTCACGCTGCTTGAACAGGATGCCGGCCGTATCGAAAATAATCTCCGGATCAACGGTGATGGTATCCAGTGCCACAAGTGCCTTGGCCCATTCAACACTTTCAGCAATGCCCGGGGCTCTTTGAAACGCATTGGCAAATGGTGCGCTGCGGATGCGCCCTACGAAGTCTGAAACCTGCTTTGAAAGCACTTGCGAAACACCAGGCACCTGCGCCCGTATGATTGCCAGTTCACGTTCCCGATCCGGATAGTCCAGCCAGTGATAAAGACACCGCCGCTTGACGGCATCATTGAGTTCACGCGTGCGATTGCTGGTCAAAATAGTGACGGGTGCAACCACCGCCCTCACCGTGCCAATTTCTGGAATGGTGCACTGGTATTCACCCAGGTATTCAAGGAGAAACGCTTCGAACGGTTCATCAGCCCTGTCCACCTCGTCAATCAACAAAACTGCCCCCGGTGCGGGTGCTTGCAGCGCCTGCAACAAGGGGCGCCGAATCAGGTACCTGTCTTGATAGACCTCGCGTTCAATCTCGGCAGTGTTGGCATTGCCTTTTGAATCCAGCTCAGCGGCGCGCATGTGCAGCAACTGCGCCGCATAATTCCACTCGTAAAGAGCCTCGCGTTGCTCAAGGCCGTCGTAGCATTGCAAACGCAGCAGTGGCCGCTGCAAAGCACCGCTCAGAGCCTTTGCCAACTCTGTCTTGCCCACACCAGGTTCTCCCTCCAGCAACAACGGGCGCTGAAGTTTGAGCGCCAGAAATACTGCCGTAGCCAACCTTCGATCGGCAAAATACCCAGCACGCTGCAAAGCCTCAATCAGTGAATCGATGGTTGGAAAATTCATGGTCTTGTCATCAAAAGGCTGAATAAAAAAGCCCCGCATCGACAAACACGGGGCCTGTATTTTGCAGCGCGGGCCTCACTGCATACTTGCCAGCAGATTACAGCAGCCAGCACGCTGAAGACACATCACCCCAACATTTTGGTAACAGCACGTTGCGTTTGCACGCTTATCAAATTGGCCCGGTACCCGGATGACGCGTGAATATCCGCATTCAGATTGGACGCATCAATCTTTACCGCTGCCGCTGACGCAGCCGTAAAGTTTGCATTGAGTGCTGATTCAAGGGCTTTGTGGCGAAAAACACCATTGCCGGCACCAGTGACTGCAACCCGCACACCGGCATCGGTTTGCGCGACAAACACGCCCACCAGCGCGAAGCGCGAAGCAGGCTGCACAAACTTCATATAGGCTGCTTTTTTGGGCGCCGGGAAACTGATTGCTGTGATCAGCTCTCCTTCCGCCAATGCCGTAGTGAACATGCCCTGGAAGAAATCATCGGCTGCAATTTTGCGGGTCGTCGTGTGAATGGTGGCCCCCAGAGCCAGAACTGCACTGGGATAGCAGGCTGCAGGGTCGTTATTGGCAACCGAGCCACCCATGGTACCCATAGCCCGGACCTGCCGGTCACCAATGTGGGCCGCCAAATCGGCAAGCGCTGGGATGACAGCCTTGACATCGGCGCTGTTTGCAACATCCAGATGGCGGGTCATGGCGCCGATCACGATAGTGTTGCCTTCGCGCTTGATGCCCGACAGCTCCTTGACCTGGCTCAAGTCCGCCAGTTTGCCGGGGTCGGACAGGCGCTGTTTCATCGACGCCAGCAGGGTTTGACCACCGGCCAGCACTTTGGCGCCGCCAGCGGCGAGTTTGGCTGCATCAGCCAATGTTGTAGGTCGTTCAAGTGTGAATGCGTACATTTTTGCTCCTGAGTGTCTGTTTAGTTAAGTCTTGGCGGCCTGAATGGCTTCCCAAACCCGGCTTGGAGACGCGGGCATGTCAAAGTCTTTCACACCCATACTGCCCAATGCATCAAGCACCGCATTGATGACAGCCGGGGGCGACCCAATTGCTCCTGCCTCGCCACATCCTTTGGCGCCGATCGGATTGTGGGTGCACGGGGTGCACACTGTTCCAATTTTGAACTCCGGAAAGTCATCCGCCCTGGGCATGGCGTAATCCATGAAAGAGCCAGTTAGCAACTGTCCGGTTTCCCGGTCATAGACGCAGTTTTCAAGCAGCGCTTGCCCGATACCCTGCACCAGGCCGCCGTGTACTTGGCCCTCCACAATCATAGGATTGATAATTGTCCCGAAGTCATCGACTGCTGTGAACTTGTCGACTTTCACCACTCCCGTTGCGGGATCCACGTCAACTTCACAGATATAGGTTCCCGCAGGAAAGGTGAAGTTTGTCGGGTCGTAAAAAGCCGTCTCGTTCAACCCGGGCTCCAGCTTGTCGAGCGGGTAGTTGTGAGGAACATAGGCCGTCAATGCAACCTGGCCAAAGGTCACTTTTTTATCAGTCCCCTTGATGGTGAATTCGCCATTTGCAAATTCAACGTCGGCATCGCTGGCCTCCATCAAGTGCGCCGCGATTTTCTTGGCCTTGGTCTCGATTTTGTCCAGCGCCTTCATGATGGCAGATCCACCCACCGACAGGGAGCGAGACCCGTAAGTGCCCATGCCAAAAGGCACACGCCCGGTGTCGCCGTGCACGATGTCGACCGCTTCGACAGCAATGCCAAGCCGAGCGGCGACCAATTGTGCAAAGGTGGTTTCATGCCCCTGACCATGGCTGTGCGATCCCGTAAATACAGTGACGCTGCCTGTCGGGTGCACCCTCACCTCGCCGCACTCAAAAAGCCCGGCGCGGGCGCCCAGAGCGCCAGCAATGTTGCTCGGCGCAATCCCGCAGGCTTCAATGTAACTGCTGTAGCCAATACCGCGTTTAAGGCCTTTGGCGGCGCTCGCTGCCTTGCGCCCCGCGAACCCCGACACGTCGCCCAGCGATTGAGCCTTGGTCATGCACTGCAGGTAGTCACCCACGTCATATTGCAACGCCACTGGCGTCTGATAGGGCCAGCTGCTAATGAAATTGCGCTTGCGGATTTCGTCTTGGCCAATGCCCAAATCCCAGGCGCACCGGCTGACCAGACGCTCCAGCAAATAGGTTGCTTCCGGGCGACCCGCGCCGCGGTATGCGTCCACCGGCGCAGTGTTGGTAAACCAAGCATCCACTTCCACATAGATCTGTGGGCAGGTGTACTGGCCAGCCAGCAACGTCGCATACAAAATGGTAGGTACCGCCGACGCAAACGTGGACAGATATGCACCCATATTGGCATCTGTATGCACGCGCATGGCGAGAAACTTGCCATTGGCATCCATCGCCATTTCGGCATGGCTCACATGGTCGCGGCCATGCGCATCAGTCAAAAACGATTCAGTACGCTCACAAGTCCATTTGATGCTTCGGTTGACCTGCTTGGCGGCCCAAGTCAGCGCCACATCTTCAGCATACAAGAAGATCTTTGAGCCAAAGCCGCCACCGACGTCTGGTGCAATAACGCGCACCTTGTGCTCTGGCAAACCCAGGACAAAAGCGGTCATCAGCAGGCGTTCGACATGCGGGTTCTGATTGGACACGTACAGCGTGTACTCTTCCGTCGCGCGGCTGTACATGCCGATGGCCGCACGCGGCTCCATGGCATTGGGCACCAGGCGGTTGTTGATCAGATCGAGCTTGGTGACCTTTGCGGCGCTGGCAAACACAGCGTCTACCTGGCCCTTATCGCCTATCGCCCATTTGTAGCAATGGTTGTCAGGTGAGGCTTCATGAAGTGCGGTGCCCTTGGCGGCGTCCCGCACGTCTGATACGGCGGAGAGGACGTCGTAATCCACATCAACAGCTTCGGCCGCGTTTTTTGCCTGTTCAAGCGTTTCAGCGATCACCATTGCCACCTGGTCGCCCACATAGCGGGCTTTGCCAATGGCAAGGATCGGATGCGGCGGCTCCTTCATGGGTGTGCCGTCGGTACTCGTGATGAGCCACCCACAAGGCAGTCCGCCCATCTTGCCGTCGATGTCCTTGCCGGTGAAGATTTCGACCACGCCTGGCATGGCCTTGGCCCTGGTTAAATCTATGCCTCTGATGTTGGCGTGTGCATGTGGGCTGCGCACAAAAACGCAGTAGGTTTGATTGGCCTGGTTGATATCGTCGGTGTAATTGCCGGCACCGGTCAGAAAACGGTAGTCTTCCTTGCGGCGAAGGCTCTCGCCAATGTGTGGCAGCTTGGCAAAATCGGGTGCGCCCATAGTGATTCTCCAGTCTGTTGAATTAAGCGGCCATGCCAACAGCACCAAGCTGAACGGCTTTGACGATATTTTGATAGCCGGTGCAACGGCACAGGTTGCCCTCCAGCAACTCGCGAATCTCGCTCTCTGAGGCTTTGGGGTGGTGGGTGCACAGGTCGACCGCGCTCATCACCATGCCGGTGGTACAAAATCCACATTGCAGACCGTGGCATTCCTTGAATGCGGCCTGCATTGGGTGCATGGTCCCGTCAGCCTTTGCAAGGCCTTCAATAGTGGAGATTTCGGCGCCGCTTACCTGGGCCACAAGGATGTTGCAAGACTTGACCGCACGGCCGTTCATAATGACAGTGCAGGCGCCGCATTGGGCCGTGTCACAGCCGACATGGGTACCAGTGAGCTTCAAATTCTCGCGCAAGGCTTGCACCAGCAGCGTATTGGGGGCGACTTCAAGGCTGCGCGATTTTCCGTTGACTGTAAGCTGAACCTGCATAAGGTTTTCTCCCTCTTTGGGTGGTTGATTGAACTGGATGATTATTGGTTTTGGGTTTTCAGAAATACCTAGGCTAAACCCTTGTCTGATAAACGTTAAGCTGCTAAATTCTCAAATTGCAACAACCCTCCGACAGTCTCTCAATTCAACTGGATCCCATGCTTCAAACCCTGAACCGAGTGGCAGAACAGCGCTTGCAAAATATTGACCTGGCTCGCCGTGCGGTTTTGCATGACGGGCAACCTCAGGCGGGAAGCCTGTCGGAGCCCTGGATCATTCGCTCCTGGCAACGCTGCCTGGCCAGCGGTCAGCGCCCGGACCAAAGCGTCGTTTTTGATGTCATTCCAGCGCAGGCCCTCAGGCGCACCGAAGAAGCCAACCATACTTTGCTCACAGCGGCGCGCCCGTCTCTCAAGAAACTTGGACACGCCATTGCAGATACCCGGTACTTTGCGGTTCTCACGAACGTTGACGGGGTGGTGGTCGATGTCAACGGCCCGATTGACCGGCGCGACCCGCGCGCCACTGCCATCACGCGGGTAGGTGTTGATTTGTCCGAGCGCAGTGTCGGCACCACCGCGATCAGTGCCGCCTTGAGTGAATTGCACCCGATCTGGCTGCACCGTGGCGAGCACTTTTTCTCTGGCAACTCTGCCTATAGTTGTGCAGGCGCCCCTTTGTTCGGGCCTGACGGTCAATGTGTCGGCATGCTTGACCTCACAGGCATCGACGCCGAGGAGCGCCCAGAGCTCAAGCACTTGGTGGCGCAGTCTGCCCGCAGCATCGAGAACGCGCTGACACTGGATCGGGCGCACACCCTGCTTGTGCGCTTGAACTGGCCCGGACGCACTTTAGGCGACGAGAGTGACGGCCTGGTTTGCCTTGACGCCGATGGCTGGGTGACCGGTGCCAACCAGATTGCGCGGCAAATGGTGTCCTATCTCAGCGCAGCAAACCACGCCAGTTCCGCTCCGGTGCATAGCAGTGAGTTGTTTGCCATGCCGTTTGAAATGCTTTTCGACTCGGCAGGACGTGACTCTTACGGGCAACCAGCGCCTATAGACGTGCCACTTTGGTCGGGCCTTCGCCTGACTGCCACGTCCCAAACCAAAGGGCATCGAAGCGCGCCGGTCAACTCCCAATGGGGTGGCCTGGGAGCCGATCACCAGTCGCTGCGAGAAGTTGAAACCGCGTTGATTCGCAAGGCCGTGACGCAGGCCAAAGGCAATGTCATGCAAGCCGCGCGCGAGCTCGGCATCAGTCGGGCCACGGTGTATCGAAAGCTGGGCAACAAGAAGCTAGGGTGATTCAGATGCGCCCCCAATGGTGCGCATCGGCGGGTTCGCGACTGCGCCACACAAAACACTGACCTTGCCAGTCACCAGGAATGTTCCAGTTTGGCAGACATTTCTATTTGACTCCGCAGTCTCCAGTTAATTTACCACAATTGTAGTAAGTTACCCTCCAAATTCACCCAGTACTTGCAAAAGTAGCTAAAATATGGCTCCAGCCCACGTATACTATATATAGTATGCTATTATTTTTGAATTGCTTTAAGATTCATGGTATGTTTTACTTGCTCTTGCCAAGGTCGCATTCGATTTGCAGATCAGTCCCGCCGGATTGCCGCCCGCTGCCGCCCGTCGGTATGCCCGCACTACTGTCCGCAACAGGTTGGCAGCGCTGCTTGCGGTCGGCGACTGGCCTGTTCGCAGCACTGTCCGTCGTCACGACAATGGCCGACACGGTGCACGTGGCGGTAGCTGCCAACTTCAGCACGCCGCTCAAGGCACTCGCCGGTACTTTTGAGGCGGAAACCCGCCACAAGGTTGTGATGTCATCCGGCGCAACTGGCAAGCTATTCGCGCAGATCACCAGCGGCGCACCGTTTGACGTTTTCCTCTCGGCCGACGAAGCTACCGTCACCCAACTTGAACAGGCTAGCCACGCAGTTGCAGGAACTCGATTCACCTATGCCACAGGCCGCCTGGCATTGTGGTCAGCCTCTGCAAGCGGCGTCGACCGCGATGGCGCCGTTTTGAAGTCAGGTGCGTTTGAAAAAATTGCGCTGGCTTCACCAAAGACCGCGCCCTATGGCGCCGCTGCCATTGAAACGCTGACGCGGCTTGGACTGCTGGACCTGCTGGCACCTAAATTTGTGACTGGTGAAAGCATTGGCCAAACCTACAGTTTTGTGGCAACCGGGAATGCACCACTTGGCTTTGTGGCACTTTCGCAGGTCATGGAGAATGGCAAAATCAAGAGTGGCTCGGCATGGGTAGTGCCAGCCAACCTGCACCGCGCTCTGCGCCAGGACGCCGTTTTGCTGGAACGCGGCAAATCCAATGCAGGCGCCGTGGCTTTTTTGCAGTACCTCAAAACGGACAAAGCTATCGCAACTATCCGCAGCTTTGGCTATGAGCAATGACCGCGTTATGCGCCGATAGAAGCACAACGCCAGCCTATGCCGATTGACTCCGTTTGGAGCGCCTTGCTGCTCACGCTCAAACTCGCCGGGTTGACGACGGTGGTATTGCTGGTCATTGGCACACCGCTGGCCTGGTGGCTGGCACGCACGCACTCCCGTCTCAAGAGCCCTGTCAGCGCCTTGGTGGCACTCCCAATAGTGCTTCCACCCACCGTGATCGGCTTTTACCTGCTGGTGTCGCTTGGCCCGAATGGGCCGATCGGCCAACTCATGCTGTCAATGGGCATGAACACCCTTCCTTTCACCTTTGCAGGCCTGGTGGTGGGCTCGGTTTTTTACTCCCTGCCGTTCGTCGTGCAGCCGCTGCAAAACGCGTTTGAAGCCATTGGCGAACGCCCGCTGGAAGTGGCCGCTACATTGCGGGCGGCGCCACTTGACACCTTTTTCTCCGTTGTTTTGCCGCTTGCGAGGCCCGGCTACTTGACCGCCTCAGTTATGGGTTTCGCGCACACCGTGGGTGAGTTCGGTGTGGTGCTGATGCTGGGGGGCAATATTCCGGGTCAGACACGCGTCGTGTCGGTCCAGATTTACGACCATGTGGAAGCACTCGAGTACACGCAGGCGCATTGGCTGTCGGCTGCCATGGTGGTGTTTTCGTTTGTAGTGCTGCTTGTGCTGTATGCCGTGAACGCCAGAGGGCGGCGTGCATCGCCAACCTCCCAGAATGGCGCCCGGCCATGAGCACTGCAACCGCCGACACGACGCTCAAAATACGCCTGAGTCTTCGCCGCGAGGGCTTTGAACTGGGGGTTGACCTCAGTCTCCCAGGCACGGGTGTTACGGCGCTCTATGGCCCCTCAGGATCGGGTAAAACCACTTGCCTGCGCCTGATCGCCGGGCTGGTTCCCGCAAAATCACAGGGCAAACACCGCGACACCGCGCCATCCGGCGCCGCGAACCCAGGCAACCTGGTGACCATCAATGGTGAAGTCTGGCAAGACGAGACCCACGAAGTGTTCGTTGCGCCCCATGCTCGATCCGTTGGTTACGTATTTCAGGAGGCCTCCTTATTTGACCACTTGACGGTGGCGCAGAACCTGCGTTTTGGGCAAGCCCGCGTTCCCTTGCACCAACGGCGCGTTTCGCTGGAGCAGGCGGTGGCGCTTCTAGGCATTGGTCACTTGCAGAACCGCGCACCGCATTCGCTTTCTGGCGGCGAGCGGCAGCGTGTCGCGATTGCGCGGGCGCTGGCGACCAGTCCGAAAATTCTTTTGATGGACGAGCCTCTGGCCGCACTGGATGCACAACGAAAGGCTGAAGTGCTGCCCTACCTGCAACAGCTTCACGGCGAACTCAACATTCCCGTCATTTACGTGAGCCATTCACCAGATGAAGTTGCTCGCCTGGCCGATCATCTGGTCCTGATTGAGGGCGGCCGGGTGCTGGCCAGTGGGCCGACCGTTGACTTGATGACGCGGCTGGATTTGTCAATGGCGCACGGTGATGCGGCAGGCGCCGTTATCCACGCCACTATCGTCAGCCACGACCCGCCGTACCATTTGAGCCAAGCCCGTT
The DNA here is from genome assembly GCA_031360805.1 of Rhodoferax sp. Classification (GTDB taxonomy): domain Bacteria; phylum Pseudomonadota; class Gammaproteobacteria; order Burkholderiales; family Burkholderiaceae_C; genus JANYCG01. The sequence goes on along the minus strand of JANMCB010000466.1, from coordinate 2,402 downwards.
TCCCGGGGGGCGAGATCACGATACCGAAGCAGAATATTGCCTTGGGCCAGCCGGTGCGCATTCGTGTGCAAGCGCGCGATGTGAGCCTGACATTGCAGCGGCAAAGTGGCACCAGCATCCAGAACATTGTGGCGGCGCGCGTAAGAGACGTGTCGCCAGATGGGCCGGGTCAGGTAATGGTGCAGCTGGATGCCAGTGGCAGCGCCCTGCTGGCACGCATCACTGCCCGCTCGGCCGACCTGTTAAAGCTGCAACCCGGACTACAGCTTTTTGCGCAAGTCAAAGGCGTGGCCATTCTGGCGTGATACGCCTGAGAAAAGTTCTGCGATGATTCGCCTGAATCAAAAAAGACCAATACCCACAGTCAGTCGAAATGAAACACAATAAATTCGCCCAGGTCGCCTCAAAAGCTTCATTTTCTGCGGCATTCGCGGTTTTGCTGGGATTGCCTGGCGCAAGCCAGGCCTTGTACCGCTGCGGTAACTCCTACCAGGACAAACCTTGTACCAGCGCCACCGCTGAAGCACCGGTGAACCCTGCAATTCGCAATGCGACATTGCCGGCGCCCGCACCGGCCAGCGCCCCCTCAAAGTCACCCTTCGCACCCGAGTGCGGGCGCATCGGTGTAGAGGCCCAACGCGTAGCGTGGAAGCGCGAGGCAGGCGCAACACAGGAAAAGCAGTTGAACGAGCTGCCCCGAGGCAGCGCTTACGACGAGATGGTCAAAACCGTTGGCGCGGTCTACAGCCGTCGAGGCACTGCGCCAGAAATCCGCGCTGCAATCGAGGCTGATTGCGTGGGCGAAAAGCAGCGGCAGGCTGATGCTGTGGCGGCCCTCAAGGCGTTGAACGAACAGGCGGGCAACAAACCTGCAACCAAGTGATGAAAATTCACCGGGTCGTCGCATTCGGAAAGAACAGCTGCTCCCCACCAATTTTGTAGCTGGCAATCGACGCCTGGCCAGGTGCGGCGATGACCCAATCGACAAACTTCTGGGCATCAGCGGCCTTCACGTGGGGGTGCTTGGCGGGGTTCACCACCATCACGCCATATTGGTTGAACAACCGGGTGTCTCCCTCTACCAGTAAGGTCAGATCACCCCGGTTTTTGAAACTGAGCCAAGTGCCGCGATCCGTCAACGCATAGGCATTGCTGCTGGAGGCGATATTCAGTGCAGGGCCCATGCCGCAGCCACATTCCTTGTAGCCCGCGCCCTTCGGGCCGCCCCCGGAACTGCCCACGCCGCCGTCCAGGCCGGCCATCTTCCAATAGCGAAGCTCGGCCGCATGCGTGCCGCTTTTGTCACCACGTGAAATGAATGCTGCATTGCCGAAAGACAGCTTCTTGAGCGCTTCAACAATGTCTTTGCCACGTGCCCGCGCCGGGTCGTCCGCCGGACCAATCAGCACAAAGTCGTTGTACATGACAGGAAACCGTTTGACGGCGACACCATCGGCCACGATTTTCTCTTCGGCCACCTGGTCGTGCACGAACAGCAGGTCGGCATCACCCCGGCGGCCCATGTCCAGCGCCTGGCCAGTGCCCAACGCCACCACCTTCACGTCCAGGCCGCTGGCCTTTTTGAACTCGGGCAACAGATGTGCAAACAGGCCTGATTGTTCGGTCGAGGTGGTCGACGCCATCACGATGCTTTGGGCCTGGGCACTCACACTGGCGATCACAGTCAAAAATGCGAAGGCAGACACAATTGCTACTTTATAAATAGCAATAAGTCTATAAGATAAAAGGGCTGTAGCACTATTTTTCATAAAATTTCCTGAAAACCCAAATAAGTTGTTAACAAATTAACCTAAAAGTTAATTTTTAAACCGTTTCGCCTCTCACAAACAGATTCGCCGCAGGGTATTGGGTCCTCAGCAAGTCACCCTCGAAAAAGTCCGCTGTGGGCAAATCAGCCAGTATCCGGCCTGCTTCCAGGTAGATGACCCGCGTCGCCAGGCGCTTGACCTGGCCCAGGTTGTGGCTGGCGAAAATCAGGGTCATGCTTTGCGCCATGTCGGCCAGCAGGGCTTCCACTTCACGTTTGGCGTGCGGGTCCAGGCTGGCAGTGGGTTCGTCCAGCAGAAGGACATCCGGCTGCAAAACCCATGCGCGCGCCAGCGCCAGCCGCTGCTGCTGCCCGCCCGAAAGCGTTCTGGCATTTCGCCCTGCGACCTCCGCCAGACCAACACGCTCAAGCGCCACCCGTGCCTGCGACTTTGCGTTTTGCCAACGCGTCCCGCCAAGCCAAAGCCCCAGTGCAACATTGTTGATGCTGCTGGTTCGCAGCATGTACGGGCGCTGAAAAAGCATGGCCTGGCGCAGCGCCGCGTCGCAGGTGACCCGACCCTCGCTTGGCTGCACCAGGCCGTGCAGCAAACGCAGCAGCGTGCTCTTGCCAC
>JANMCB010000437.1:0-1500 GCA_031360805.1 Rhodoferax sp. | reverse complement strand
GTGCTCCACAAACCGTCAGCACCGATCAGCAGGTCGCCTTGCACGCTAGGCTGGCCTGCGACGTGCAAATGGATTGAACCGGCGTCTTGGTCAAACCCTTCAACCGCGCAGTTGACATGAAGGTGCGAAGCCGGCTGCTGCGCCAAGGCGGCCAACAAGACGCCATGCAGGTCGGCGCGGTGGGCTGTGGCATAGGCAAATCCATAGCGCCTGCGGGCTCGGTCGCCCAGCTTCAAAGTTCCCAAAACCTGGCCCGTCGCGGCATCGCGCGCTTGCAATTGTTCCGGGAACGCCGCGATATTCTGGACGGCCTCGGCCAGCCCCCAGCCGTGCAGCACGCGCATGACGTTGGGGCCAAGCTGGACACCGGCACCCACTTCAGAAAACTGCGCGACCTTCTCGAACAGGTGCGCTTCCTGCCCTGACAGGGTGCAGGCCAGCGCTGCGGCCAAACCGCCGATGCCACCGCCTGCGATGAGGACTTTCACCCCAACACAGTCAAATTACCCGCACCCGGATCACATGCTCAACGGCCGCAATGGCTGCGACCACATCGTCGCCAGGTCGGCTTTCAACATCAATGATGTTGAAGGCCAGCTCGCCACGGCTCTTGTTGATCATGTCGATGACGTTGACCTTTTTATCTGCCAGCACCGACAGCACGTGGCCCAGAACGCCCGAGACGTTGTCGTTCGAAAACGTGATGCGCGATGTGCCAACGGTGCGCCCCATGCTGATGTTCGGGAAGTTGACGGAATTCTGGATATTGCCGTTTTCCAGGTAGTCCATCAACTGGTTGGCGGCCATCACGGCGCAGTTTTCTTCTGATTCTTCGGTGCTGGCGCCAATGTGCGGCATGGCGATGACATTGGCATTGCCCAGCATGGCCGGTTCCGGGAAATCACAGACGTACTTGCCCAATCGCCCAGCGCCGAGGCTTTTCAGGATGGCTTCGGAATCGACAATGGTCTCGCGCGCAAAGTTCAACAGCACGGCGCCCGGTTTCATCAGCGCCAGCGCCGCGTCGTTGATCAAATGTTTGGTTGCTTCCATCGCGGGCACGTGCAGCGAGATGTAGTCAGAACGGGCCAGCAGCGCCTGCAGGTTCTCCATGCGCGTGACTTCGTTGCTCAGGCGCCAGGCGGCGTCAATCGACAGCGCGGGGTCGAAGCCGACCACCTTCATGCCCATGGCCAGTGCCATATCGGCCACCATGGAGCCAATTGCGCCCAGGCCGACGATGCCCAGCGTTTTGCCCTTGATTTCACCCCCGGCGAAGCGCGATTTCTCCTTCTCCAGCAAGGCCGCCATCGCAGCAGCATCGCTCATGTCGGTGAGCGTGTTGACGTAAGCCATGCCGGGCAGAATGCCACGCGTGGCCAGCAGCATGCCCGCCATCACCAGCTCTTTGACGGCGTTGGCGTTGGCACCGGGCGTGTTGAAAACGACCACGCCGAGTTTGCTGTAGTCGGCAATCGGTACGTTATTGGTGCCCGCCCC
>JANMCB010000345.1:0-11318 GCA_031360805.1 Rhodoferax sp. | reverse complement strand
GCTTACCGCCCGGCACCGGCGGTTTCTGCCGTTGATCGGGCTCTTGATCGGCGTGCAGAGCCTTTGCCTTTACGCCAGCGTGGCCCGTTTGCCGGTGGCACTGGCGCTTTTGGCTTTCAACTCCTATCCGCTGTGGGCCGCGCTGTGGGACCGTGTGCTTTACAAGCGCCACCCCGAGCGGGCCGTGCTGTTGGCCATGCCGTTCATTCTGGTCGGGCTGGGCTTGGCGCTGGACGTGTTTGGCGCAGCCTCCGGCCTGGGTGCTGCAGAGCAGTGGGGGCGCATGGGCACCGGCGTTGCGTTCGCGCTGGCCGCGGCTGCAACGTTCGCCCTGGCGATGATCCTCACCCAGCACGAAGCCGGCACACTGGACGGCCGCGTGCGCACCGTCAGCACGCTCGGCCTTGCCGCACTGATTGCGCTGGTGGTCGTGACGCTGCAGGGCGGATTTCACTGGCCACAAGCGACGCCCGGCTGGTGGGGCCTGGCCGCGCTGACATTTCTGTACGGCACCGCGTTCACCATCATGTTCACGGTGTTGCCCAAGCTGGGCGTGGCCGGCAACTCGGCCATCATGAATGTCGAACCGGTGTTTGCATTGGTGCTGGCCTGGCTGATTCTGAACCAGGCCATTGCACCGGTGCAAATTGCCGGGGCGCTGCTGGTGGTGGGCACCGTGATGGCGCTGGGGCTGAGACCGAGAAAACAATAACTCCGGCCGAAGGGCTTTCAGCCCGCGCGCTCAAACCATGCGGTACAGGCTGATGTGAACACTGTCGGTGCCGCGCGCGCCACTGCCGACAAACAGGCTCTCGGTGATCCACTTCAAGTCAGGGTGCGAGACTTCAAAAGTCGGCGCGCAGCGAAAGTAGATCCGTGCCGGGTCCACCGGCTCACCGCGCACCAGCCTGGCCACATCATCGGCGCTGCCCCGGCGCAACGCGCGGTTCATCACAAAGATGTGCTCGCCCGCGTACTCGCCGTCCAGCGCAATCAGGTAGCGGGCATCCAGGTCGGCGCAGGTGTCTGATACCACAACCTGGAAGTCCGCACCGCCGGGAAGAATGCGCCCCTGGAGCTTCGCACCCGTCATGGTGCCGCCGGTGATGGGGATGATGCGGCGCCGGCCACGGCTGTTCAGGCCGATGATTTGCCCGGCGTCGATGGCGGGCGTGACAAACACTTGCAGGTCACAAAAGTGTTCAAGCTCGGGCGCGGGCAGGGTCAAGTGCAATCTCTCAGTCTGGTTTCAATCGGGCGGGTCAAAGGCTGATGAACCGTTTACTAATGGCTAACCACGACGGGCAAAACTTCGCCCCGGTTTTCACCAAATCCGATGCGGGCGCAGCCCGGCTTTTCGCACCAGCCGCGCAGAATCACGGCATCACCATCGTGCAGAAACGCACGCTGCTCACCGTTGGCCAGCGTGATCGGTTCCTTGCCGCCCTTGGTCAGTTCGATGATGGCACCTGCCTCGGCCGGTGTCGGGCCGGAGATGGTGCCGCTGCCCAGCAGGTCGCCGCTTTGCAGGTTGCAGCCGCCCATGGTGTGTTGCGTCACCATTTGGGCGAAGGTCCAGTACTGATGCCGGAAGTTGGTGCGGGACACGGTCATCCCGCCTTGGCCCTGCGCACGCGACTGGGCGGACTCAATTTGCACCTCCAGCGCAATGTCCAACCCGCCCGTCGCGCAGTTTTGCGCACCGTCCAGGTAGGCCAGCGGCTGGGGTTCGTCCGCCGGGCGTTGAAACGGCAGGCGAAACGGGGCCAGCGCTTCCATCGTCACGATCCACGGTGAAATGCTGGTGCAGAAGTTCTTGCCCAGGAAGGGACCAAGCGGCGCCATTTCCCAAAACTGGATGTCGCGTGCTGACCAGTCATTGAGCAAACAGATGCCAAACATGTGCGCTTCGGCTTGCGCCAGTGTGACCGGCTTGCCCATGGCGTTGCCCGTGCCAATGAACAGGCCGAGTTCCAGTTCGTAGTCCAGCCGGGTGCACGGTCCGTAAACCGGGGCGCTGGCGCCAGCGGGCATGCTTTGCCCCATGGGGCGGCGAAACTTGCTGCCACTGACCACCACGCTGGACGCGCGGCCGTGGTACGCAATGGGCAGCCACTGAAAGTTGGGGGTCAACGGGGCATCGGGCCGCGCAATGCGCCCGACGTTGCGCGCATGGTGAATGGATGTGTAGAAATCGGTGTAGTCGCCAATCTGCGTGGGCAGGGTGAACTCGCAATCGGCCATGGCAATCAAACAGCCTCGCACCGTGCTCATCTGCGCGGGCGAGGCACCCAGCTCCAGCAAGGCAAACAGGCTGTGCCGCAGTGCGCGCCAGGCAACCGGCCCGGTGGCAAAAAACTCGTTGAGTGTGGGTTGTGCGCAGGTTTTCACCACCAGGGCGGCCAAGCCCGTCATGGCACCGCTCTGGCTCAATGCGGCCAGGTCAACCACCTGGTCGCCAATTGCCACGCCACCCCGAAAGGCCTCGTTTTTGCCGCGTCGCCGAAACACCGCCAGCGGCAGGTTTTGCACGGGGAAGTCGCACGTGGGTGCGTTGGCAGGTTCAACCCAGCTCGTGGTGGCCGGATGGTGGGTGTGGTTCAGTGCGGTGAGATTGATGGCCATCTGAGATTCTTTTTGAACAGCTTTTGAATGATTATGCGGTGGCCGTCAGGCGATCATCAAAAATCGCAACCGCCCGCGTCCAGCCGGCTGATGCACCGCGAATTTTGTGCGGGAAACACGAGATGTAAAAACCGCTGGGCGGCAGCACTTCCAGATTGTGCAGCTTCTCCAGATGGCAATAACCAATGTCGCGCCCCGCCTTGTGGCCCTCCCAGATCAGCGAGGCATCTTTGGTTTCGCCGTATTTGACAGCGGTGTGCACGAAGGGCGCGTCCCAGCTCCAGGCATCGGTGCCGGTGAGGCGCACGCCGCGCTCCAGCAAATACATGGTGGCCTCATAGCCCATGCCGCAGCCGCTGCTCACGTAATCCGGGCTGCCGTAGCGTTTGCCCGCGCGGGTGTTGATGACCACAATTTCAAGCGGCGACAGCGTGTGTTGGATGCGTTTGAGCTCGTTTTCTACGTCTTGCGCCGTCACCACATAACCATCGGCGAAACCGGTGAAATCGAGCTTCACACCGGGCTGAAAGCACCAGTCCAGCGGCACATCGTGAATGGCGATGGCCGGCTTCTTGTCGCCCAGCGCCTTGTCCATGGTGCTGTGGAAGTGGTAGGGCGCGTCCAGGTGCGTGCCGTTGTGGGTGGACAGTTGCACCGTCTCTACCGCCCAGCCCTCGCCATCGGGCAAGTCGCCTTTTTGCAGGCCGGGGAAGAACGACGCGATCTGTTCGCTGGTGCTCTCGTGGGTGAAATACTGAATCTTCGGCGCGAAGGCAGGCGGGTCGCTCAACACGTCGTTTTCAAGAAAAATCGAAAGATCAACCAATTTGCGGGGCATGGAATTTCTCCTTTAACAATGATCAGGGTTTTTGCCACTTGAGAAAGTGGCGCTCTAACGTGGCCAACAGGGTGTTGCTGACAAAACCAATGGCGCCCAGCAGCACGACGCCAGCAAAAAGCTCGCTGGCCCGAAAAGAGCGCGCCGCCAGCAAAATCGCTTGCCCCAATCCAGACTGCGAGGCAATCATTTCTCCGACCACGGTGACGATCAGCGCCACCGTCAGGGCCAGGCGCATGCCCGCCAGAATGTCGGGCATGGCGTTGGGCAAACCAATTTTCCAGACAAAAGCGAGCCGCGACAGTTGCAGCGCCTGGGACACCTCCTGCAGGCGCAGGTGCACCGAGGCCAACCCGTAAACCGTGGCCAGCAGCACCGGCCACATGGCGCCAAAGGCCACCACAAATAGCACCATGCCCGAAGACAGACCAAAGATGGAAATCGCTAGCGGCATGATGGCCGACGCGGGCAGGGGGCGGATGAATTCGAAGGTCGGCGCAATCCAGGCGCGGGCGGTGCGCGAGCTGCCAATCAGCGCCCCTAACAGCAAGCCCAGCAGGGATGCCAGCAGCCACCCCAATACCATGCGCAGTACAGTCGACGCCGTAAAGGCGAGCAGTTCGCCCGACACCAGGCCTTGCACCAGGCTGCCCACGGTGGCTTCAGGCGTCGGCAAAAAGACCTGGCTGACCCACTGCTGGTGGCTGGCCAGCCACCATAGCGCCAACAGCGCGAGCAGCACCCCCACCGATTCGGCCATGGCCCGCGCGCTGAGCTGGGGCGCCGCATTCATGGCGCCAACCCCGTGCCAACGTCGCGCGACGCGCCCATCTTGACGGACACCCAGGCCTGCAGGCGCTCGGTCAGGGCGTTGATGCAAAACCCGACCATGCCTATCCAGAACAACCAGGCCAGCATCATCTCGGGCGCCAGGCTTTGCTGCGAAATCATCAGCGCATAGCCCATGCCGCTGGGGTTGGCGGCGATTTCAACCGTAACGGCCACCACCAGCGCAATCGCCACGCCCAGGCGCAGGGCGACAAACAGGCGCGGCAATACGGCCGGCAGGATGATTTTGGTGGTGCGCGCAAAGGGGCTCAGGCTGAGCGCGCGCGAGACTTCCAGCAGGCCCGGCTCAACTTGCTGCACTGCCGCCTGCGTCAAAATCAGCAGCGGCCAGAAGCAGGCAAAAGCCACGACGCTGATCTCCATGCGAAAGCCGAAGCCAAACACCAGCATGGCCAGGGGAATCAAGGCCACCGACGGAATCGGCCGGAAGACCTCCACCGTCAAAAATCCCATTTGTGCGGCACGGCGCGACAAGCCCAGCACGATGCCGATGCCAATCCCCAGTACCGCGCCAATCGCCAGCCCGGCCCCGGCGCTGCCCAGGGTAAACGCTGTCGCCTGCACGATCGAGCCCTCGCCGCTGGACAGCAGGGCCTTGCCGAAGGCCTTCAGCGCCAGCGAGGGCGGCGCCAGCGCATCACTGCCCTGGCCGGCCGTGCGCGCATACCACTCCAGCGCGCCGATCAGCAGCGCCGGAAAAGCAAACGGCCGAAGCCAGTGAAACAGTGTGGAATTCATCGCAACACCGCCTCAATGGTGTCCCAAAAAGCCGTACAACTCGCGGCGCAGCGCCAGGAACTGGGGGTTCTCTTTGGTCTTCAACTGGTTTCGCGGACGCGGGATGTTGACCTCCACCATCGCGGCCAGGCTGGGTTTGCCCTCGCTTGGGTTGGTGCGCAGGGCGATCACGCGGTCGCTCAGGTAAATCGCTTCTTCCAGGTCGTGCGTGACGAACAGCACGGTCAAGCCACTGTCGCGCACCAGGCGGCTCACCTCATCTTGCAGGCTCTCACGCGTCATCGCGTCCAGCGCGCCAAAGGGCTCGTCCATCATGATCAGCTCGGGCTCCTGCGCCAGGCAGCGCGCAATCTGCACGCGTTGCTGCATGCCGCCCGAGAGCTGGGCCGGGAATTTGTCGGCATGCAAGGTGAGGCCCACCGTTGCCAGCACCTTGGCAATGCGCGCCGGGCGCTCGGTGGCGGCAATGCCGGCGGCTTCCAGCGCGAGACTGACGTTGTTGTAAACGGTGCGCCAAGGCAGCAGGGCTCGGCCATAGTCCTGGAACACAAAGGCCACTTCGCGCGATGGCCCGGTGACGATTTTTCCGTTGCGCTTGACGCTGCCGCCGCTGGGCGCGACAAACCCCGCCGCCGCGCGCAGCAAGGTCGTCTTGCCGCAGCCGGACGGGCCGATGATGCAGACGAACTCGCCCTTCGCCACCGCGAAGCTGGTGGGCGAGAGGATTTCGCGCCCGCCCAGGTGAATGCCCAAGGCGTCAAACTCAAGCAAGGCGTGGGTCATGGCGGTTCAAGGGTGATGCACAGGTGACAGGGGAGGCGAAGCAGGCATCGTAGTGATAGGGGCGCGCTTCACGACTGTGATCGGTATCGGCTATTTCACAATCAGTTGCGCCACATTGGGGTTGGTTTTGAGCATGTCCTGCTCTTTCATCAGGCCGACCCACCAGCTCAACTGTTTTTCGGTGACGACCGGGCCGGGCGGGGATATCTGCATCTTGGCGGCAGCGGCAGCGGGCACTTTGAGGTATTTGGTGAGGTACTCCCGCAGCCGGGTGTCGTTCTTGGGCTGCGCGATCCAGCTGGCGCCTTCCTGCACCGCCTGCGCGAAACCGCGCGCGGCGGCGGGATTCGCCTTGACCCATTCGCGTTTGGCCACGTGGACGATGGTGGGCTGGCCTTCAGGCAAAAAGGTGGTGTAGAAGGAGGCGACGTAACCGGTGCCGCCCTCCAGAATTCGCGCCATGAAGGGCCCGCCGGTGACCACTGCGTCAATCGAGCCGCCCTTGATCAAGTCAGCATGCTGCGGGAACGGCGTCTCGATGAAGTTGACCTTTTTGTAATCTACCCCATTGACCTTGAGCCACTGGCGAAACGTCACGTGCAGCAAGGCGCCCAGGCCCGGCACGCCGACTTTTTTGCCGATAAAGTCCGCCGGGCTGCGGATGCCAGACCCCGCACGGGCCACCACACCCAGGTCGGTGTAGGTCTTTGACAGGACGCCGCCCCCAGCCACCACCACCTGGTCCAGGCCGCCATCCACCGACTGCAAAAATACCGAGGGCGTGGGCCCGCCAATTTGCAGCGAGTCGGCCTGGATCGCCGCCGGGATGGTCGAATTCAGCGGGATGAACTTCAACTCGACCTCCAGATTGCGCTTGCTGAAGTAGCCTTCTTCGGCCGCCACGAAGACCGACGCGAAGTCAGCCACGGCGGTATAGCCGAACACGATTTTGGTGTTTTGCGCCCAGGCCGGCAGGGACAGCGAGGCCCCGGCCAAAGCCAGAGTGGACAGCGCCGTGCGGCGGTTCAAATCAGGATTCTTCATGGGCGGGCTTTCTTTGCGGTTGAGGGTGGGGTTGAAAGAGCGGGCAGGTCAAGAGCGGCATGCGGCCCCAAATGATGTTAGCCAGCAGAGAAGTGGAATTAGGCTCGAGCCAAGTCGTCCGTCATTGGACAAGCGTATAAAAAACTGAACAACCCTACAAACCCTAGTTTGCTGACTGGTTGCGGGCTTACACCCTCAAGCCAGTTCGTCCTACAGCCAAGCGCCTGCGCGCCGTCAAAAATAACGACTGGGCAAATTCGCCCGATCCTCTGGAGTTTTTGTATGAAAAAAGTTTTACTTGCAGCAGTTGCAGCCTTGGTTTGTAGCGCTGGATTTGCCCAAGGAACCGCAGCGGGCGGCATGGGCGGCACTGCCACCAAAGAAGAGATTACCGGTCAGAAAAGCGGCTCGGCAAAGGTGGCGTCGGACCGCGCAGAAATGAAAGTTGATGCCAAAAAAGCCAACATGCCAATGGCGGGCACACCGATGATGATGGAAATGGACGCCAACGGCGACGGCATGATTTCCCGTCGCGAATACGACAACTACCATTCAGCCATGTGGAAGTCGATGAAGCAGAGCAATGGCATGGTCTCCAAGGCCGACATGGATTCGATGCGCAAGGGCGGTCCTAACTAAGCAGGCCACGGCTTGAGTCGAGAGCCGCCTGCGGTTGCAGGCGGCTTGCGTGCGTTTCCCCCAACGAAAGTCCAAATTTCTGCGTTCCCGAAAAGTTTTGGCTGATGTGACGACGGATTTAGCCTGCGGCTATGGTGGGACTGCATCTTGGGTTGCTTTTTGCACGGCCTTTAAAAAAGCCCCGTCTGCCTTGGCAATGTTTTGCGTACGGGCCAGTTCGACGCCATTTGAATCCATCAGGATCATCACGGTTGAATGGTTGAATTCACCGTCGCTCAGGCGCCGATATTGAATGCCGAGCATGCCGGCGAGTTTGCGCACATCTGCGTCCGAGGTTCGGTAAAGGCGCCAGCGCGCTGGATCACCACCGCGTTGCGCCGCCGTCGTTTTGAGGGCACTCACATCGTCTCGCGCCGGATCCAGCGTCACCAAGCCGACCCGCAGTTGCTGCAAGTTGCTGGCGGGCAGGTTGGATTCAAGACTCCTGATGGCTTCAAACAACATTGGACAAACATAGTCGCAATGCGTGTAAAACATGCTCACAATGCGGGGGCCGGGCACTGCCTCCTGCCAGTTGGAGCGTTTGCCATCCTGGTCGGTCAGCGGCACATTCACTTGGTAAAGCGAGTTACGCGGCAAATCGGCCGCTGCCCAGGCGACGTTGAGGTTTGTCAACAGTAGCAGCGTGCCCGCAATTGACCTCAAAATTTGAGCAAGACTGTGGGTGCGCATGGAACTCATCGTCTCGCTCCTTTAGCGGGGTTGGCTTCCTTCACACAACGAAAGCCCAAGTTGCGGTTGGTGCTGGCAGCGCCCAGCGACGACAGCATGGCGATGCGCATCAGCACCGGGTAGTTTTCGCGGTCTGTCGCTGAGAGCGCCCCTGCGCCGCAGAATTGCAATGTGTCCGGGTCGCCCTGGGTGCGGTTGTCGCCACTGACCATCAACGCGCCAAAGTCATCGACCCACTCCCAGATGACGCCATGCAAATCCTGAATCCCATAGACGTTTTTGGCCGTGCGCCCCACGTCGGGAAGCGGGCGCGAGGTTTGCCCATACCAGTCCAGAATACGCGCCCGCCAAAGCGGGTCATTTCGCGCGTCGCGCCGGGAAGCGTCGGCCGCCGCCGCGTATTCCCATTGGTGCCAGCTTGGCAGGCGCGCGCCTTCGCTTTGGCAATAGGCGTCGGCCACAAACCAGCTGACGTCAGTCACGGGCTGCAATGCCTGCGCAGGATTCGGCCCCGCATCGCCTGGCCATTGGCGCAGGTATTGGCCATCGGCCAGGCTGCTAAGCGCCACCCGTGAGCGCCGCCATTGCGGCTGCGTTTGCACGAACCTTGAAAACTCGCCCTGGCTGACAGGCAGCACCCGCAGAACGTAGTCCGGCACGGTTGCGCCGGCTTGCTTTCCATCGGGTGGCAGCAAAGTCTTGAAAGTACCGCCCTGAATCAGCCGGTAAGTTGCCAGCGTTTTTGGGGGCGGCGGTGCGTTGCGGGGCAAATCCAGGGCGTTGGCCGCCACAGCGGCACCCACCCAAACGGCGAGACAGGCTGAACGCGCAAGCTTCATGAATCAACCATCTCTAATGTGCGGCGCCTTTGGGCCGGGGCGTGTTGGCGCGAACCTTGGCGACCTCTGCCGCTGTGTACGCGCCGGCGGTGTTGCCCCAACTGTTGCCCGCATAGGTCAGCAGGTTGGCGACCTCGTCATCGGCCAGTTGGCTCATGGGTGGCATGACGGAGTTGTAGTCCTGGCCGTTGACCTTGATCGGACCGGTCAGCCCGTTCAGCACCACCCCAATCGCCCTGTTTTTGTCGCTGGCCAGATAGTCCGACTTGGCCAGCGGCGGAAACACGCCCGCCAGACCTTCGCCGTTGGCCTGGTGGCAAACCGAGCAGGCGCCATTGAACAGCGCACCGCCGGCCTTGATTTGCATGTCCAGGCTCAATGTGCCGGATGCGGCTGCGCGGGTGGCGACCGTAACGCTACTGAGGCTGGCCTGCTTGTCGCCCAGGTAAGTTGAATCGACTTCCTTGCCCGAGTAAATCGCCTTGTTTTCTGGCCCTTCGACCTTCATCAGGCCCAATGCGCCCTTGTTGAAGGCTCTGAACAGGGAGTGGTCAACAATCACGTAGGTGCCGGGCACTTCGGTTTTGAATTCGGCCACCGCCGCACCACCGGCCGGTATCAGCGTGGTTTGCACATTCTCCTGAAAGCGCGTACCGCCCTCGAACCAGACCTTGTCGAAGATCTCGCCGATCACGTGAAAGCTCGAGACCAGATTCGGCCCGCCATTGCCGATGTACAGGCGCACCCGCTCACCCACCTTGGCCTTCAGTGCGTTGTCTCCGGTCAAGGCAGATTCGGATCCGTTGAACAGCACGTAGGTCGGGCGCTCGTCAATGGCTTTTTGCATGTCAAACGGCTGCAGCCCCTTCTCGCGGTACTTGCCAGCGGTGTAGAAGTCGCCCTGCATCACGTAGTACTCCCGATCGACTGCTGGCAGCCCTTCCGGGGGTTCGATCAGGATCAGGCCGTACATGCCGTTGGCCACGTGCATGCCCACTGGCGCAGTCGCGCAGTGGTACACGTAGAGTCCGGCATTGAGTGCCTTGAAGGTGAACTGCGAGCCGTGGCCGGGCGCCGTAAAGCTGGACGCCGCGCCGCCGCCCGGTCCGGTCACACCGTGCAGGTCGATGTTGTGCGGCATCTTGGAGTCAGGATGGTTCTTCAGGTGGAACTCCACTGTGTCGCCCTGGCGCACCCGGATAAAGCTGCCCGGCACGGTGCCGCCAAAAGTCCACAGGGTGTAGGTCACGCCCTCAGAGATTTCCTTCTCGATCTCGCGCACTTCCAGCTCGACGATGACCTTGGCTGGCGCCTTGCGGCCCGTGGCAGGCGGCACCATTGGCGGGCTGGTCAAAACTGCCTTGATCGCCTCTCCCTGGGGCGGACCGAGGTCGCCTTTGGCGGAGCCGCCAGTGTCAGCACCCGGTGCGGCACTGGCCCCACTGGCAGGTGTGGACACATTGGGTGGATTGGGCCCGGGCGAGCAGGCGGACAGGGCAAGGCCCAAAAGTAGCACGAGGTGGGTGGAAAAGCGTTGCATCGAAACCCCCATTGAAGTTCAGTGCAACTTTAGGCGGTGCAGCAATGGCGGTATTGATCCAGGTCAAGAGATACCCACATCTCAGGCGCAAATTAAATGCTGCATATTAAATAGCAAACTATTTATATGATACGAGGGCTATAGGCACATTTGGCTCACTTTTTTATGACTTTTAACGGTTTTCACATAGAAATTAACTTGCAGGTTAATTTTTATGTCGAAACTGGCACATTGAAAGCACGCCGGTTTCACCCGAAGTCGCAGTAAGCTTCGGGGTATGCCACACAACCCCACCTCACCCGCAGCAAAGCCCGCGCCACCGTTCACGCCCCAGATCACCCTTTACCGGGCCTGGCTGAAAGACAAGCGCGGATTGGTGTTTGACAGCTATGACGCCCTTTGGCAATGGTCAGTGACCGATCTGAACGCGTTCTGGCAAAGCGTGTGGGACTACTTTGACTTGCAGTCGCCAACGCCGCATTCGGCGGTTTTGGTGGAAGCCAGCGCCAACCCGCGGATGATCGACGCGAAGTGGTTTCCCGGTGCTCAGGTGAACTTTGTGCAGCAGGCATTTCGCCATGCAGAGGCTGCACATGCGGCCGGTTTTGCCGCCATCATCAGCCACAACGAGAGCAGCCTGGGCCAACGCCCGCCGCGCGAATTAAGCTGGCCCGCGTTTCGCCAGCAAGTG
>JANMCB010000298.1:0-6112 GCA_031360805.1 Rhodoferax sp. | reverse complement strand
GTTGGTGGTGAAAAAATCCGCAAACGGCTCAGCCCCCAAAACCCCGCCAAACAAACTGGTCAAAGCCGTTGCCAATGCGACCGCTAAAACCAAAAACCAGAAGCCGGCATCCAAAGTCGCACCCAAAAAAGTGAACCAAGTTCTGAAAAAATCGATCCAGCCCGAAGTCAAGCCAGGGCTTAAGGCGAAAGCTGTTGCGCCACCTGCTGTAGCAAAGCCAGTCCTTCCAAAGCAGAATGCCGTGGTGGCCGCGCCGGTTGCAAGCACCGTTTCTGCCGCACCTCCCGCGTTGACACCCAAAGCGGGTCGCCCGTCGTCCCGGCTGGCGCAATTGACAGTCCCGTCCATGGCGCAGTCTGTGGCGTCGACGGCAGCCAAGTCCAGCTATTCGCAGACTGTGGCATTGCCCGTGATTGTTCCGTCCTTGACGCAAGCTGCAAAAAAGGACCCCAAATTGGCCAACAACTGGAAAACAAAACCAGTTGAGCAGTTGACCGACCCGGAGTTGCTGGCCATGCCCGACTCCGAGTACATGAATGAAAAGCAGATGGCCGTGTTTCGCCTGAAGCTGGCAGTGCTGAAGCAGGACATCCTGAACAGCGCTGGCGAGACCACCGAGCATTTGCGCGAGGACACCGTGGTGGTGCCAGACCCGGCTGACCGGGCCACCATTGAAGAGGAGCACGCACTGGAGTTGCGGACCCGTGACCGCGAGCGAAAACTGCTGAAGAAGATTGAGCAGTCGATCAACCGCATTGATGCTGGCGACTACGGTTTCTGCGATGAAACCGGGGAACCCATTGGCGTGGGCCGACTGCTGGCGCGACCCACAGCGACGCTCTCGCTCGAAGCACAGCAGCGCCGGGAACTTAAACAGAAAATGTTTGGAGACTAGTCAGCGTGTGAGGTTCTCCAAAACCCGCACCTGATGAACGTCAAACCCACCGTCGAACCTCGAGCCAAATCCTGATCGTCATGGCCACCAAGGACAACCCCTCCGGTCTGCTGTCGAAAATGGCGAAGTTCGTGCGCAATCCCACGACGAACTGGGCTGACCTGGACAGCCAGCCGCCGCCATCTGAAAGCGGCTACAGCAAGCAGGCGCTCAAGGAGATGATCGAGCGCAAGAGGCAAAATGATTTTGTCCGCAAGCGGGAGTTCGACCAGTTGCGCAAGCTGAGAAGCCGCGATCCGGCTGCACGGGCAGATGGTGCCGGGCGGCCTTCGTTCTTCCAGACCAGCATCCCGTCCAATATCGGCGAGCGTGCGGTCACGCTCAAGAAAATTGACGAAATCGAAGCGCAAATGTCAAAGCAGTGGTGGAAAGGCAAGCAGAATGATGCGCCCGAACCCATGCCCGACATTGCCGTCGCACCGTCCATGCTGCCTGACAATGGCGGCGACTTCGCTGTCACGCAGGCCGGGTTTGCGCCCGAGGCACCGCAACGGGCAGGCAGCCAGTCGGCAGGGGCGGCACGGGCGCCAGGCACCGGCGGCAGCCCTTACGCCGCACAGACCACGGCGGGTATGGCAGGGCACCGTGCAAATGAGGGCAGCGGTGGCGGGTTCTCCACCTCAAAATTATTCTCCGTCGAACTCAGCGATGACAACGCGGACCCCGACCTTGAAGAAGCCGCGATCCGGTTCGCCAATGGCGATGACCAAGGTGCAGAAGCCGGGCTGCTGGAGGCGTTGCAGTCTGGCAATGGGTTGCCTGAGCAGGCTGAAATCTGGACCGCTGCATTGTTTGACCTGTACCGTGCGACCGGACAGCAGGGCAAGTTTGACCGCATAGCGCTTGACTTTGCCGAACGCTATGGGCGCTCGGCGCCGGCCTGGTTCTCCATGGCAACCGAGTCTGCGGTCAAGCCGGATGAGCCACCCCGTCCCAGTGCATCTGGCCCGCTACAGGACAGCCCCGTGTGGGAGTCTCCAGCGCGCCTTGACTTGACCGCGATGGGTGCGCTTCATCTGGCTTTGGCCAGTGCGCCGTTGCCGTGGTATTTGAGCTGGAGCCAGATCAAGGAGATCGAACCCAATGCGCTGCACAGCCTGGGGCAGCTGTTTGGCAACTGGTGTTCACAACGGGTGCGCCTGCGGTTTGACGGTGCAGATGTGCTGTCAAGACTCCTGCACGGGCACGCACCTGTCGGCAACAACAGCGTCAACCCCATCTGGTGGCGTTTGCGTATGGATTTGTTCCGGATCATGCGCCGACAGGATGAGTTTGAACTCTTGGCATTGGATTACTGCGTGACCTACGAGGTGTCTCCGCCGGCCTGGCAAGACGCGCGCTGTGACTATGTTCGCGACAAATCTGGCCGCGAAGGTGACCTGTCCATCCGGGGAGAATTGCGCGAGTCCGGTGGATCAGACAGACCCAGTGCATTTTCTCAGGCCTACACCGCGCCAATGGGGCTTGAAGACGCTCCGCTGGTTGTGGTCGAATTGGCAGGGGAAATTGCGGGCGATGCAGCGGAGGCCCTGCTGCGCCTGGAAGCCGGTCGGCACAAAGGGGCAGGCCGACTGGTGATTTCTTGTGCCAAGCTGGTTCGGGTCGACTTTTCTGCCGCCGGCAGCATCTTGAACTGGGTCGCGAGCCGTGAGGAAGAGGGCTGCAATGTCCAGTTCCGCGAGGTTCATCGGTTGGTGGCGGCCTTCTTCAATGTGATTGGCATCAATGAGCATGCACGTGTCGTGCTGCGTGCCCACTAGTGCCAAGTGAAGTGCGAACTGAAGGGCGAAGTGAAAGCGAAGGGAAGGGCCAGGTCAAGAAAACGCCCTTGTCCGGGATTGCGCTTGCAATTGGTTTGATTGCCCCGAACTAGCTTGAACATGGATCAATTTCACGGCACCACCATCATCAGCGTGCGGCGCAAAACGCCCCAGGGCGATTCCGTAGCCATCGGCGGAGACGGGCAAGTCACGCTGGGTAATATCGTCGTCAAAGGGACCGCTCGAAAAGTCCGCAAGCTCTACCACGGCAAGGTGCTGGCGGGTTTTGCTGGCGCTACTGCCGATGCTTTCACGCTGTTTGAACGGTTTGAAGCCAAACTTGAAAAGCACCAGGGCCATTTGGTGCGGGCTGCTATCGAGCTGACCAAAGACTGGCGTACGGATCGGGTGCTGCGGCGCCTCGAAGCGATGTTGGCGGTTGCGGACAAGGAAGCATCACTGATCATCACCGGTAATGGTGACGTTCTGGAGCCTGAGAAGGGTATTGTGACGATCGGGTCAGGCGGCGCGTTCGCCCAGGCAGCCGCGATCGCCCTGCTGGAGCACACCGATCTCTCGGCCCAGGAAATTGTGAAGAAATCGCTCGAAATTGCCGGCGAACTCTGCATTTATACCAACATGAATCACACCATCGAAACGCTTGACTGACGTCATGCGTTTCCTTGTTTGCGCCGTGTGGCCCACTGTGTAGTTCACTCCAACAAACCTTGTATCTCCCATGACCCCACAGGAAATCGTCGCTGAACTGGACAAGCACATCGTGGGTCAAAACCAGGCCAAGCGTGCTGTGGCCATTGCGCTCAGAAACCGCTGGCGCAGGCAACAGGTCGAACCGGTCCTGCGTGCCGAAATAACGCCCAAAAATATTTTGATGATTGGCCCGACGGGAGTCGGGAAAACCGAAATTGCGAGGCGCCTGGCCCGACTGGCTGATGCGCCCTTCATCAAGGTTGAAGCGACGAAATTTACCGAGGTAGGGTACGTCGGCAAAGACGTTGACGCCATCATCAGGGATCTGGCTGACGTTGCGGTCAAGCAGACGCGTGTGGCCGAAATGAAGAAGGTGCGCGACCGGGCGCAAGACGCCGCTGAGGAGCGCATCCTTGATATTCTCGTACCACGTCCACGCGGTGACGTGCCGGCTTTCCCGAATGAAGAAACGCCTGAAAATGTGGCCCGCCAGTCGTTCAGGAAAAAGTTGCGCGAAGGCCAGCTTGCCGAGCGTGAGATTGAAATGGATGTAGCCCAGTCGTCGCCCCAGCTCGAGATCATGGGGCCAGCTGGCATGGAAGAAATGACCGAACAATTGCGTGGCATGTTTGGGCAGATGGGTCAACAAAAGAGACAGACCCGCAAGCTCAAAGTGAGTGAAGCCCAGAGGCTTGCCGTGGAAGAAGAGGCGGCAAAACTGGTCAACGAGGAAGAAATAAAGACACAGGCGCTTCACATGCTGGAACAGAATGGCATTGTGTTCATTGACGAGATTGACAAAGTCACCTCCCGTAGCGAAAGCAGCGGGGCAGAGGTCTCTCGCCAGGGTGTGCAGCGCGACCTCTTGCCGCTGGTAGAGGGGACCACAGTGTCCACCAAATACGGCATGGTCAAGACCGATCACATTCTGTTCATCGCCTCTGGTGCCTTTCACTTGAGCAAACCCAGTGACCTGATCCCGGAGTTGCAGGGGCGATTCCCCATTCGGGTGGAGCTCAGTTCCCTGTCTGTACAGGATTTCGAAGCCATTCTCACGCAAACCCACGCTTCCTTGGTCAAGCAGTACCAAGCCTTGCTGGCAACCGAGAGCGTGTCAATTGAGTTCACGCCGGACGGCATCACTCGCCTGGCTCATATCGCATTTGAGGTGAACGAGCGTACCGAGAACATTGGCGCCCGCCGACTCTCGACGGTTATGGAACGCCTGCTGGATGAGGTGAGTTTCAACGCCACCCAGCTATCAGGTCAAATCATCGTAGTTGACGCTGCTTACGTTGATCTGCGGCTGGGAGAATTGAGCCGTAACGAGGACCTGTCGCGTTACATCTTGTAATCGGACTTTGTTACCAGCGCCACTGTTTAAGCGTTACTTTTACACTGTGCGCTAAGTGCTTAATTCAAAACACTTTTTTCTGAAATATTGTGTTAATACTCTTCTAAGTTATTGATTTCATTGGAATAAATTCTTACGGGACACCTTGCGTGTTGCCCAATTGCTGATACAGTGCAAAAAAGTGCATTTAAGTGGTAAAAATTGCCACTGCACTGTTTTCATCTCGTATTTTGGCAAAAAGGGTGCACTGTCGTGTTTCAAGGGGCGTCGTCATTAAGTCTGGATGGCAAGGGTCGGCTTTCAATGCCAACCCGGCACCGTGACGTGCTTGCTTCTACCGCCTCCAATCTGGTCACAGTCACCAAACACCCACATGGGTGTTTGATGATATTTCCTCGCCCGGAGTGGCAAACTTTCCGTGAGCGTATTTCCTCGCTGCCCATGTCGGCCCAGTGGTGGAAGCGTATTTTTCTCGGCAATGCAATAGATTGCGAACTCGACGGAACAGGCCGCGTGTTGATTTCGCCCGAGCTTCGTGATGCGGCAGGCATCACGAAAGACGCGGTGCTGCTTGGTATGGGCGCCCATTTTGAACTTTGGGACAAGCTTACGTACGACGCACAGGAAGCCAAGGCGATGCAGGATGACATGCCGGACGTCATCAAAGAATTTACTTTTTGAGAATTGACGGTGGACACCCAATGGCAACACACCACGGTCCTGTTGAACGAAGCGGTCGATGCGCTTTTCAACACGGACGCCAAACCTGGCGCTGGTCCAGCGTTGGCAAGCGGTACGTATGTGGATGCGACTTTTGGTCGTGGCGGACACTCCCGGCTGATTCTTTCCCGTCTGGCGGAACAGGGGCAATTGATCGCGTTCGACAAAGACCCGCAAGCGGTTGCCGCAGCCCAATCCATCGTGGATCCACGGTTTTCCATCCGTCACGAAGGCTTCAATCAACTCGCAAAACTGGGGCATTCCAGCGTGCGCGGGATCCTTATGGATTTGGGCATCAGCTCGCCACAGATCGACACGCCCGAACGCGGGTTCAGTTTCAGGTTCCAGGGTCCGCTCGACATGCGTATGGACACCACCCGGGGACAAAGCGTTGCGCAATGGCTGGAGTCGGCCGAAACAGATCAAATCGCGGAGGTGATACGTGACTATGGTGAAGAACGGTTTGCTGGGCCCATTGCAAAGGCGATTGTTGCTCGCCGACAGGCACGGGGCCCAATTTCAACCACCACCGAGCTGGCCCAGCTCGTGGCTGACACGGTCAAAACCCGCGAGTCGGGCCAGAACCCTGCAACGCGCACATTTCAGGCTCTT
>JANMCB010000297.1:0-3167 GCA_031360805.1 Rhodoferax sp. | reverse complement strand
GGATGACTTAGGCAGGATAATGGCTGGTTTTGAGCCAACCGCAGGCTCCGGATTCACAGACCAACCGCTCTTCGTATGACCACGCCCCGCAAACTCTTCGTCACCACCGCCCTGCCCTACGCCAACGGCAATTTCCACATTGGCCACATCATGGAGTACATCCAGGCTGACATCTGGGTGCGGTTTCAGAAGATGCAGGGCCATGACGTGAACTTTGTCTGCGCGGACGACGCCCACGGCGCGCCCATCATGATTGCGGCTGAAAAAGCGGGCAAAACACCACAAGCCTTCGTGGCCGACATTGCTGCGGGCCGCAAACCGTATCTGGACGGTTTTCACATTGGCTTTGACAACTGGAGCTCTACCGATTCGCCCGAAAACCACGATCTGGCACGCCAGATTTACCGCGACCTTAAAAAGGCGGACTTGATTGAAACGAAGGTGATTGAGCAGTTCTTCGACGCTGAGAAGAACATGTTTCTGCCCGACCGCTTCATCAAGGGCGAATGCCCCAAATGCCATACCAAAGACCAGTACGGCGACAACTGCGAAAACTGCGGCGCGGTGTATGCGCCCACCGACCTGATCAACCCCTACTCGGCTCTGAGCGGGGCCACACCGGTGCTGAAAAGCTCGGAACACTTCTTCTTCAAACTGTCGGACCCACGCTGCGTGGAATTTCTCGAAAAGTGGACGCAAGGCAACGATGAGTTTGGCAAACCGCGCCTGCAGCCCGAGGTGGCGAACAAGGTCAAGGAATGGTTCAGCGTTCGCACCAACGCCGATGGCTCGAAAAGTGAAGGTCTGGGCGACTGGGACATCAGCCGTGATGCACCCTATTTCGGCATTGAGATTCCCGATGCGCCGGGCAAATACTTTTACGTGTGGCTGGACGCACCGGTGGGCTACCTGGCGTCGCTCAAAAACCTGCTCGACAAACGGGGCGTGAGCTACGACCAGTATATGGCGGACCCGTCACTGGAGCAGTACCACTTCATTGGCAAAGACATCGTGACGTTTCACACCCTGTTCTGGCCCGCCATGCTGAAGTTCAGCGGCCGCAAGACACCGAACAACATCTTTGTGCACGGCTTTTTGACGGTGAACAACGACAAGATGAGCAAGAGCCGTGGCACCGGGCTGGACCCGCTGAAATACCTGTCGCTGGGCATGAACCCCGAATGGCTGCGTTACTACCTGGCGGCGAAACTGTCGGCGCGCAATGAAGATATCGATTTCAACGCCGACGACTTCATGGCGCGGGTGAACAGCGATTTGATTGGCAAGTATGTGAATATTGCGAGTAGGGTAGCTCCGCTGTTGCATAAGTACTTCTTTGGCAAAGTGCGAGATTTCAGGTTAGGAGGCGCCGGCGCTCATCCGGTAATACTGCAAGTCGAAGCCGCTGAAGAAGAAATCGCAGCTAACTACGATTCGCGGGACTATGCCAAAGTCATCCGCACAATCATGTCGCTCGCTGACGTTGTCAACAAGTACGTGCATGCAGAGGCTCCATGGGACATGCTCAAAAAGTTTCCAGAATCGCCTTCAGCCCACGAGGTTTGCAGTGTGGCCCTTGAAGCATTTCGCACTTTAACCATCTATTTGCAACCCATTCTTCCAGAAACAGCAGAACATGCGTTTGCGTTTCTGCGAGCACCTGGTAGAGGCTGGCGAGAAATTCATCGGCAGTTGACTTCTGCGCGACCACTGGACGGTACTGAGTGGAGCATCGATCCGTACAAGCATTTGATGCAGCGCGTCACTCCGGAGCAACTAGAAGCACTGTTTGAGCCACCAGACCTCGTGGAACATGCACAACCAGCTATTGAAACTGTAGTGCCAGGAGGCGAGCCCTTCGCACCCAGTATCACCATCGACGACTTCGCCAAAATCGACCTGCGCATTGCCAAAATCGTCAACTGCGAAGCGGTCGAAGGCTCGACCAAGCTGCTGCGCCTGACGCTCGACGCGGGCGAGGGCAAGATGCGCAATGTCTTAAGCGGCATCGCGAGCGCTTACAAACCAGCCGATCTGATCGGCAAACACACCGTGCTGGTCGCCAACCTGGCACCGCGGAAAATGAAGTTTGGTGTGTCGGAGGGCATGGTGCTGGCCGCTGGCCACAGCGATGAAAAAACCAACCCCGGCATTTACGTGCTCGAACCCAGCGAAGGCGCGCAGCCCGGAATGCGCGTGCGCTAACCACTGGGCAGCGACGGGAGTACCATTTACCAATGAGCCAAACCGCTGCCCGCGTCAAGCCTGAACAGTTTTTCACGGCCGAAGAATGGCGTGGCCTGTCAGGGCGCTCGCACTGGGTTGGCCTGCTGCTGGTGGCGCATTGCTGGGGCGTGATTGGCGCGGCCATTGCGATGGGGATCATGTGGCCGGTCACCATTCCGCTGGCCATCATGCTGGTGGGCAATCGGCAACTGGGGCTGTTCATCCTGATGCACGATGCGGCCCATGGCGCGTTGCATGCCAACCGCAAGGTCAATGACCGGGTCGGCAAGTGGCTGTGCGGTACCGATTTGCACGCTTATCGCGCCTACCATTTGCAGCACCACCGCTTTGTGCAGCAAACCGACGACCCGGACCTGGTGCTGTCAGCGCCGTTCCCGGTCAGCCGCGCCTCATTGCGCCGCAAGATGCTGCGTGACATCACCGGGCAGACCTTTTTCAAGCAGCGTTTTGGCCACGTTGCCGAACGATTGACGGCCAGTGACCGGGTGGACTCGATTGCAACTGTCTTGTTGTCCGAATCCCGGCGCCAACCGCATTTCTACTTGTTCAACGCAATCGCCTTCGCGTTGTTCAGCCTGGCCGGTTTTTGGTGGGCCTGGGTGCTGATGTGGCTGCTGCCCATGGCGACCTGGCTGGCGCTCATCACGCGCCTGCGCAACATTTCCGAGCACGCCCTCGTCGCCCAAAACGAGCCCGACCCGCTGCGCCATGCCCGCACCACGCACGCCAATCTGCTGGAGCGCCTGTTCCTTGCGCCCTACTGGGTGAACTACCACTGCGAGCACCATATGTTCACGCAGATTGCCTGCTGGAAGCTGCCCCAGGCGCACCGCATTCTGGCGCGCCAGGGCGTCACCTCCCGCATGGAGACGCAGCCCGGCTACCTGGCCATGCTCAAACTGGCGAGCGCCGCCTGACGC
>JANMCB010000258.1:0-2382 GCA_031360805.1 Rhodoferax sp. | reverse complement strand
TACCTGGGCCTCAAGGCCGGGTACCCCGACACTTTGCTGCTGTACCGCATGGGCGACTTTTACGAGCTTTTCTTTGAAGATGCCGAAAAGGCCGCGCGTCTGCTGGATATCACGCTGACGCGCCGTGGCAACTCTGCCGGGCAGCCGGTCCTGATGGCGGGTGTGCCGTTTCACGCGGTCGAAGGCTACCTGGCCAAACTCATCAAGCTCGGTGAGTCGGTGGCAATTTGCGAACAGGTTGGCGAAGTCACCAACAAGGGGCCGGTCGAGCGCAAGGTGGTGCGTGTCGTCACGCCCGGCACCTTGACCGACAGCGAACTGCTCAACGACAAGTCTGAATCGCTGCTTCTGGCCATTCACCAGGGCCCGCGCAGCACCTGCGGTTTGGCCTGGCTCAGCGTGACCCAGGGCGTGGTGAACCTGGCCGAGTGTTCGATGGACGACCTGACCGACTGGGTTGCCAGAATCGGCGCCAGCGAAGTGATCTTCAGTTCGGGTGCGACGCCGGGGTTCGAGTCGAAACTCAGAAACCTGCACCAGGCCCAGGGCACGTCCCAGGCGTTTTCACTGAGCGCCCGGCCTGAATGGCAATTCGACACGGCGCTGGGTCAACGCAAACTGCTGGAGACGCTCAAGGCCGCAAGTTTGACGTCCTGGAACGCGCAGGACCTGCCCTTGTCGCATGGCGCCGCCGCAGCCCTGCTGGGCTATGCCGAGCACACCCAGGGCCGCAGCCTGACCCACTTGCACAGTGTGCGGGTGCATCGCAATGACGAGCTGATTGACCTGCCGCAAACCTCACGTCGCAACCTTGAACTGGTTCAAACCCTGCGCGGTGAAGACGCACCCACGCTGTTTTCGTTGTTGGACACCTGCATGACCGGCATGGGCAGCCGTTTGCTGAAAGCCTGGCTGCTGCAGCCCGAGCGCGACCGCAGCAGCGCCTTGCTGCGACAGGGCGCCATTGCACAACTGCGTCATGACGACACAGGTGCCTTGCCCACGGACCGCTGGCAGGCACTGCGCGAAAGGCTCAAGGGCAGCAGCGATGTGGAGCGCATTACCGCGCGCATCGCCTTGCGCCAGGTACGCCCGCGCGAGCTGGTTGCGCTTCAGGCAACCCTTCAAAAGGCGATGCTGATCACGCCATTGATTGCGCCCCTGGCGGGCTATCTGACCCAGATTGCCGGTGACCTGGTGCCGCCTCAAGGATGCGCAGAAATCCTTGAAACCACCCTGCTTCCCGAACCTGCGGCATTGGTGCGCGACGGCGGCGTGATCGCCAGTGGCCATGATGCCGACCTGGACGAGCTGCGCGCCATCCAGACAAACTGCGACGACTTTCTGCTGGCGCTGGAAGCACGGGAGAAAGCCCGCACAGGCATTGCCAACCTTCGGGTTCAATACAACAAGGTACACGGCTTTTATATTGAAGTCACGCAAGGCCAGATCGACAAAGTGCCCGATGACTATCGCCGCCGCCAGACCCTGAAGAATGCCGAGCGCTTCATCACGCCCGAACTGAAAGCCTTTGAAGACAAGGCGCTAAGCGCACAAGAGCGGGCATTGACGCGTGAAAAATTCCTGTACGAGCAACTGCTTGACCAACTCCAGGCCCACGTGCCCAGGCTGACCCGGGTTGCGCGTGCGCTGGCAACGCTTGATGTTCTGTGCACGCTGGCCGAACGCTCTTTAACGCTTGATTGGTGCGCGCCACAGTTTGTTAAAGAGCCTTGCATTGACATCACCGCCGGGCGCCACCCGGTCGTGCAGATGCGCCTGGCGCAAACCCATGGTCAAGGTGGTGTGGCAGCAGGCGGCAGCTTTATCGCCAACGACACCCGCATGAACGTGCGCTCCCACATGCAAATCATCACCGGCCCCAACATGGGCGGAAAATCAACCTACATGCGCCAGATTGCGGTGATCGTGCTGTTGGCCAGCATGGGCAGCTACGTGCCCGCAGCCGCTTGCCGCCTGGGACCGATTGACGCCATTCACACCCGCATTGGTGCGGCCGACGACCTGGCCAACGCCCAGTCGACCTTCATGCTGGAGATGGTCGAAGCCGCGCAGATTCTGCACAGCGCCACGCCCAATTCATTGGTGCTGATGGACGAAATTGGCCGTGGCACATCAACCTTTGACGGCCTGGCGCTTGCGTCGGCCATTGCCGCGCAACTTCATGACAAAACCCGCGCCTTCACGCTGTTTGCAACCCACTACTTCGAACTGACCGAGTTCCCGGCCAAACACCATGGCGCAGCCAATGTCCACGTGAGCGCCGTCGAGTCCGGCCCCGACATCGTCTTTCTTCACGAGATAGAGGCCGGCCCCGCGAGCAAAAGCTACGGCATTCAAGTCGCACGGCTGGCCGGCATG